>NZ_RZSL01000180.1:0-10299 GCF_003997355.1 Mesorhizobium sp. M1E.F.Ca.ET.041.01.1.1
CGCTGGTTGCCCTCGAGCACTCGAACGCGCCGCAAGGCGTAGGCGAGGACAACACCCTCGACCTCAACGGCCTGATCAACGTGACGGCGACGGTGACGGTGACCGACGGCGATCAGGACGTGGTCTCGCAGCAAAGCTCGAGCTCGGGCCTGTCGCTGACCTTCGACGACACCGATCCAACAATCACGGCACCGTTCGACGCCGATCCTGTCGCCAGCGGCATCCAAACCCCGGAACTTCTGCTCAATGCCGTAGGGCAGACGGCCAGCGGGACCTTTGGATACGACATGACGGACAAGCACACGGCCGCGGAGTATACGGCGGGTGTTAGCGATTTCGCCGACCAGGACAATGTGCTTGCCGGCATACAGCTCAGCCTTACTGGTAATCTCACCGGTCTTGTCCCTGCCCCTGGCACGACCTCGTTCATCAGCTCGTACGCGACGCTCCAGTCGGAAAGCGCCACCTCGGCAACGTTCAACTGGCAAATCTCATACGACAGCGACCCGAACACGGCCGGCAACCAGACGGCCACGGCGGGCGGTACGCTTGTCTTCAACAAGGATGCTGACACCTACACCATCACCTTGAACGACGCGGTGGAGGGCTTCACCAAAGACATCCTGCATACCAGCGAGCTCTTGTCCAAGGAGCCCACGAGCAACGTCGGCCACCCGAATATCGTGGTGGAGAAGCTCTTCGAGGCGGACAGCACACCCGAAACGACCGATCGGGACTTCTTCGTGCAGTTCACGGCGAATTCGGTCACCAACACCATCAAGTTCGGTCTTAACTCCACCGGCGACAGTGACAACGCGACACCCACTGACACCGCGTGGAACCCCGGCGATCTGGTCACCAACAACCATGAGGACTGGGTGTCTGCCACCCAGACCACGAACGGGGTCGCTGGCGACACCATCCAGAAAGGCGAATTGCTGACGCTGCGGTTCTTCGACCACAGTCCCACCATCGCCACCGAGGACATCCACCCGAACCAGACGGCCGCCGACATGGCCATCAAGTTCGACGGTATCGGCACCAGCGAGGACCTGATGGTGATCCTCGACCTCGTCAGCAGCACGGACAGCTCGGTGCACACCACCAAGGCGATCTACATCCAGAACTCCGACATCTTCAAGATGGGACAGGTGCCTGCTGCATACGCGGCTGACTTCCCCCTCGATAACAACGACGGTCTCGTTATCATCGAGAGGAACGACTACAACGATGCCAATTCGAACTGGGTGATCCAGGGCGCGCAGATCATGCAGTCCGGCAACGGGATCACCGGCGACGGCACGGCGATCAACCTCATCCGGGATACCGGCTCAACTGGTGGTAGCTCTCAAACCGCACTGGTGAACTGGGACGCGACCGACAACGATGTGTTGAAGATCGTGGACCTCGGCTTCACCTCGACTCAGACCACGACACCAGACGCGCACCTTGACTTCGGCGTCCAGGTCGCGGACGCGGACGGCGACACGACCACCGTCCAGCACATCCTCGTCGACATCGCCTGAAACAAAACCAACGGGGGCAGCCCACGCTGCCCCCGTTGGGACATCAACCGAGCACTAGTGAAAGGCATCGAAAACGGGGGGGTATCCGTGATGCAACCGAGACCGCAATTTCAGGAGGTGATGCGTCTGGCGCGCCAGCAGGTGCCCGCCCTCCTCCTTTTCAGCCTGCTCGCCAATGTCCTCCTGCTCGCCAGCACCGTCTACATGCTGCAGATCTACGACAGGGTGCTGTCCAGCGGCTCGATCGACACGCTGTTCTGGCTCACCCTTGCCGTTATCGGCGCCATCGCCGTCTACGGCATGCTCGAGCATGCCCGCCGCATGATGCTGGGCCATATCAGTCAATGGCTGGACGACCAGCTCAGCGTTCCGGTGATCGAGCGCACCATGGAGGCGCGCCTGGCCGGCTACGGTCTCGAAATTGGGCTGAAGGACGTCGGGGATATGCGCGGCTTCGTTGCCGGCGACGGCATCCTGACCTTTCTCGACGCGCCCTGGACGCCGGTCTTCCTGGCGTTCATGTGGCTGCTGCATCCGGCGCTGGGCGTGGTCGGTCTTGCCGGCGCGGTGCTCCTGTTCTGCGCTGCACTCGCCAATGACTTCTTCACCCGACGCAAGAACCAGGAGGCGGCTGCGGGGCTGCGCAGCAGCCAGGCCGCCGTCGGTCAATTCGTCGATGGCGCCGAGACATTGCGCTCGCTCGGCATGTCCGAGCCAGCGCTGCGGCGCTGGGAGGAAAACCAGCAGTCGCTGATGCGGCTCCAGTCGCGGCTCTTGCAGCGCACCACCATCATCGGCAGCCTGTCACGCTCGCTGCGCCTCGCCCTTCAGGTGGCCGTGCTCGGGCTCGGCGCCTATTTCGTGCTGCGCCGCGAACTGACGCCTGGATCGATGATCGCAGCCTCTATCCTGCTCAGCCGCGCGCTGGCGCCGATCGAGCGCTCGATTGGCGCTTGGCGCAGTCTTGTCAGCGCGCGGACCGCGCGTCGCAACCTGATGAAGCTTTTTACCGACACCGCGTCGATGCAACCGGCCGGTGTAACCCTGCCCCGCCCGCAAGGCCGGCTGAAGCTCGAGAACCTCCACTACCGCGCGCCGGGAACGTCGCAAGCGCTGCTGAGCGCGATAGGCTTCGGCGTCGAACCCGGCCAAACCTGCGGCGTGATCGGCCCGTCCGGCTCCGGCAAGACGACGCTCTGCCGCCTTATCGTCGGAGCGCTGCAGCCCTCGCTCGGCCACGTCAGGCTGGATGGGGCGGAGGTCTGGAACTGGCCTTCGGACGAACTGGGCCAGCATGTCGGCTATCTGCCGCAACAGATCGATTTGTTCCCCGGAACGATCGCCGAGAACATTGCGCGCCTGCGTGACGTCAACAGCGATGCGGTGATTGCCGCGGCGCAGTTCGCCGGCATCCACGAGATGATCCTGCGGCTGCCGAATGGGTACCGGACCGAAGTCGGGCCGCACGGGGCCCGTATCTCGCGCGGCCAGCGACAGCGCATCGCGCTTGCCCGGGCGCTGTTCGGTGACCCGCCCCTTCTGGTCCTCGACGAACCCAATACCGGGCTCGACGGCGAAGGCGAGGTGGCGCTGTTCAACGTGCTCCAGCAACTGAAGGAGCGAGGCCGCACGGTCGTTATCGTCAGCCATCAGACCAATCTTCTGCGCACGGCCGATCACGTCGTCTTCCTCCGCGACGGATCCGTGTCGATGTTCGGCACGCGCGACGAGGTGCTCGCCGCGCTGGCAGGCCAGCCGAAGCGGGTATCCGTGCAGGCGGCCATGCTGGACAAGATCGCCGCCAATGCGCCGGCAAACTTTAAGGCAGTGGAGTGAGCCATGAGCGACCGATTTGGCGACTTCCCGAGGATGCTGGATGGGCTGAAGGACAGCCTCCGCGAACTGACCGACAGGCTGACCGTTTCCACAGGCGACTTCGTCGCCGCCGTATCGACTTGGTTCAACGGGCTGGACCGGTCGTCACGCATCGCTGTGACGGCGGCCGCTGGCGCGCTCGTCCTGCTGCTGCTTTCCAGGCTGGTCCGGCCGCGGTCACCTGCCGTCCGCGCAAGCAGGCGCGACCTCAAGCAGCGGACCAGGCCCGCGCGAATGCTGGGCTATGTCTCGGCTATCTTTTTCGTCGGCGGGGTCGCCGTCTGGTCCAGCGTCGCCCTTCTGGCCAGCGCCGTCGTCGCCAATGGCGTCGTCAGCCCCGAGGGCTATCGCAAGACCGTTCAGCATCTGGAAGGCGGCATCATCGGGAAGATCCATGTGAAGGAAGGCGACAAGGTCAGCGCCGGCCAGGTGCTGATCAGCCTCAAGACGACCGACGCGCAGGGGCGCTACGACGAGCTGGAAGGGCACTATATCCGCTTGCTGGCAACCGAGGCGCGCCTGGTCGCGGAGCTTGCCGGACAGGACCGGATCGCGTTTCCCAAGGAGCTGACCTCGATCGACAGCGAGTTGGCGCGAAAAGTCGTCGTCGAGGAGCAGGCGCTGCTCGACAGCCGCCTTGCAACCCGCGACGGGCGCACGCAGATCCTCAACAAGCGCATCGCGCAGATCGAGGAGCAAAGCGCGGGATCAAGGGACGTGATCGCCGCCGAGACGGACCAGCTCGGCTTGATCGACCAGGAGATCGCTTCGGCGCAGGAGATGTACAAGAAGGGCCTCGAACGCCTGCCGCGTATATTGGCGCTGCAGCGCGCCCAGGCTGACATCCGCGCCAATCAGGCAACGAATCGGGCGCAGGTGGCGAAGAACGATCAGCAGATCGGCGAGACCGAGTTCCAGCTCCTTAACCTGCGCCAGCAGGACAGCGAGAGTGCCAACGAGGATCTTGCCAAGGTGCGCAGCGACCTCGCCGCATTGCGCAGCCAATTGCCTTCGCGCCAGGACGTGCTGGCGAGAACGGACATCGTCGCGCCGATCGCCGGAACGGTGATGAACCTGCACGTAACGACGGAATCGGGCGTGATCTCCAGCGGCCAGCCGCTTCTCGATATCGTGCCCAACGAGCCTAATCTGATCATCGATTCCCGCATTAGGCCTACGGATATCGACGTGGTGCATCCGGACATGCCGGCCCGCGTGGTGCTGACGGCCTATCCGAGCCGGCATCTGCCGCAGATCCATGGCCTGCTCACCTCGGTGTCGGCCGACCGGCTGACCGACGAGAAGACCGGCGAGCCCTATTTCCTCGCCAAAGTGAAAGTTGACGCGGCCGATCTCGGACAACTGCATGACATCCGTCTGTCGCCCGGCATGCCGGCGGAAGTCATGATCCTGACCGGCGAACACACTTTGCTCGATTACATGCTGGCCCCGGTCGAAGCTTCGCTGACGCGCACTTTCAGGGAGAATTGAGCGGGAAAAATTGAAACAACAGGCGAGATGCTGCAGCATTGGTGAAAGAGCAATGATCGAACTCGCCAGCACAATCGCCTGCCCGGCCTGCGGCCAGCGCAGAACCGAAACGATGCCTGTCGATGCCTGCCAGTACTTCTACGAATGCGAAAGCTGCGGGACTCTCCTCAAGCCCCTGGCGGGAGATTGCTGCGTGTTTTGCTCTTACGGCGATCATCCCTGTCCGCCGAAACAGAGAGAGCGGCAGTCCGGTGCTGCGAGCCGGCATCATTGTTGTTGAGTTGACAACATCCCCGCTGCGCCAGGCAAGCGCAGCGCCGTGCAATCCAGGGAACCTTGGCCGATCTACCGCCTCAGGGCGTAGACATTGTCCATGGAGACGCCACCCAAGGGCAGCGCCATGTCGTCGTCGAGCAGCCGGGTGATGCGGGCAAAGCCGACGAAGGCCTTTCTCGCTTCTTCGGCCGACATCTTGCCCGACATCGCCGCCGAGCAGCAATTCAAGGCGCACTGATAAACCGGGCCGCGTCTTCCCGTTGGCCACTTCCGCAGGAACACCAACGCATCGGAGACGCTATCGACTTCCTCCAAGGGGTATCCCTGCCCACGCGCGATCCGCACTGGGGTAAAGAAATGTAAGCGATCCATTGTTTTCCTCCCGGTTCGGCCGCAAGGCGGCCGAACCGCAGTAAACGCATATCCTGTGGATTAGTTCCAAACAAATTTGGTTGCCGCTTGAAAATTTCGGAACCAGCCGACCAGCACCCGAACTGCCGCGAAAAGGCCTGCGCCGACTCAAGCCATGATGCAAGCTCGGCGTCAGCGATAAGCGCGATTCTCATTGAATGTCTTTAAGGTGAAAGCCGGCAAATGGGTTGCTTGCCGGTTCCCCTGCGTCAGGCTTAACCTCGCCGGTTAACGCGTGAGGGCGCGTTTTGCAGAAGGGGAACACTTGCAATGACCATACAAGGCGCATCGCCCGGCCTCTACAACGAGGATCTGGCTCCGGCAACGGTCAGGAACTGGGGACCGTTTTCGATCTTCAATGTCTGGACGTCCGACGTCCACAGCCTCTGGGGCTACTACCTTGCCGCAAGTCTGTTTCTGTTCTGCGGTGGCTTCGTCAACTTCATCATCGCCATCGGCATCGGCTCGCTGATCATCTACGCGCTGATGAACATGGTCGGCTATGCCGGGGTGAAGACCGGCGTTCCCTACCCCGTGCTCGCGCGTGCCTCCTTCGGCATCTGGGGCGCCAACATCCCGGCATTGGTGCGCGCCGTCGTCGCCTGCTTCTGGTACGGCGCGCAGACAGCCGCCGCGTCGGGCGCGATCGTCGCGCTGCTGACCCGCTTGCAATGGTTCAACGAATTCAATCAGACCTCGCACCTCCTGGGCCATTCCACCCTGGAAGTGATCTGCTTCGTCGTGATCTGGGCATTGCAGCTCCTGATCATCCAGAAGGGCATGGAAACGGTGCGCCGCTTCCAGGATTGGGCCGGCCCCGCCGTGTGGGTGATGATGCTGATTCTGGCGATCTATCTCTGCCTGAAGTCGGGCACCTTCGCCTTCACCAGCGACATCCCGATGGACGTGCTGCTCGACAAGACCAAGGATGCCGGCGTTCCGGGCGAGCCGGGTTCGTGGACGGCGCTGTTCGCGGTGGCGGCGATCTGGGTGACCTATTTCTCGGCGCTCTACCTCAACTTCTGCGACTTCGCCCGCTATGCGCCGGACAACGCGGCGCTGCGCAAGGGCAATATCTGGGGCCTGCCGGTCAATCTGATCCTGTTCTCGCTGGTCGCCGGCGTCACCACGATCGCCGCCTACGACGTCTATCACGAGGTTCTGCTCCATCCCGACCAGATCTCGGCCAAATTCGACAGCTGGTTCCTGGCGGCTCTCTCGGCGCTGACCTTCGCGGTGGCAACGCTCGGCATCAATGTCGTGGCGAACTTCGTCTCGCCGGCCTTCGATTTCTCCAACGTCTTCCCGCGCCAGATCGACTTCAAGAAAGGCGGCTACATCGCCGCGCTGATCGCGCTGGTGCTCTATCCCTTCGCGCCGTGGGAAGGCAGCGCGGCTTCCTTCGTCAACATCATCGGCGCGACGATGGGGCCGATCTTCGGCGTGATGATGGTCGATTACTATCTGATCCGGAAGAGCGACGTCGACGTCGAGGCGCTCTACCGCGAGGATGGCGAGTTCCGCTTCCAGGGCGGCTGGCATGTCAACGCCTTCATCGCCGCCGGCACCGGCGCGATCTTCTCCTCGATCCTGCCCAACTTCACCAACTGGCTGCCGTCCTGGTGGGGCGTCTACGGCTGGTTCTTCGGCGTGGCGATCGCGGGCGCCGTCTACTACGTGCTGCGCACCATGGCGCTCGGAGCAGGCGCCAAAACGGCAAAAGCCTGAAAGAAGGCAGTAGGCAGTAGGGATTAGGCAATAGAGAATGCCACCTACTGCCTACTGCCTACTGCCTACTGCCTACTGCCTACTGCCTACTGCCTACTGCCTACTGCCTACTGCCTACTGCCTACTGCCTATTTACCGACCATCTCGGCCAGTCTGCGCACTGTGTTCCAGTTGCGCGAAGTACCGATGCCCATACGCTTGTGACTGGCGGCTGCAAGCAGCCGCGAGCTTGGCCGCTCACGTGAAAAGACGATCCAGATATCGCCGCCGATCAAAAACACCTTCTCGTCCTCGGCGGCACAGGCGCGAAGCGTTGATATGGCATCCTCGGCGACAGGCACGCGCATCACCCGCACCGCGACCTGATCGCCTGTATCGGCGGACTCGACCGGGAACGGATTGCCGGCTGCCAGCTCGAGCCAATCTTCAGCGCTGCGCACGATGATGTCGACATGGCGGCCAAAGCTCTGTTCGAAGGCCGTTTCCAGTCGCTGCTCGAGGTTGGAAATCCTGGTCGCCCGCGCCTCGAAGACCAGATTGCCCGTCGCCACAAGGGTGCGCACATTCTTGAGCCCGAGGCCTTCGGCCATCGCCTTCAGGTCGGACATGACGACCCGCCGCCCCTCGCCCAGGATAATGCTGTAGAGCAGCGCGACGTAAGTCTGCATCAAACGAGTCGCGACTGTTCCATCGCTGCTTCGATGAAGCTGGCGAACAGCGGGTGCGGTTCGAGCGGCCGGCTCTTCAGTTCAGGGTGATACTGCACGCCGATGAACCAGGGATGGTCGGGATATTCGACCGTCTCGGGCAGCACGCCGTCGGGCGACATACCGGCAAAGACCAGGCCACAGTCCTCGAGCCGCTGCTTGTAGTCGACATTGACCTCGTAGCGGTGCCGGTGACGCTCGGAAATCTGCGTGTCGCCATAGATCTCGGCGATCTTCGACCCTTTGGCCAGTTCGGCCTGGTAAGCGCCGAGCCGCATGGTGCCGCCGAGGTCGCCGGTGGCCCGGCGCTTTTCCAGCATGTTGCCCTTCAGCCATTCGGTCATCAGCCCGACGACGGGTTCGTCGGTCGGACCGAACTCGGTCGAAGAGGCATGCTCGACACCGGCCAGCGAACGCGCCGCCTCGATGCAGGCCATCTGCATGCCGAAGCAGATACCGAAGTAAGGCACCTTGCGCTCGCGCGCGAATTTCGCCGCCAGGATCTTGCCCTCCGAGCCACGCTCGCCGAAACCGCCGGGAACAAGGATGCCATGCACCTTTTCCAGCCACGGCGTCGGGTCTTCCTTCTCGAAGATCTCGCTCTCGATCCAGTCGAGCTTGACCTTGACGCGGTTGGCGAGGCCGCCATGCGAAAGCGCCTCGATCAGCGATTTGTAGGCATCCTTGAGGCCGGTGTATTTGCCGACGATGGCAATCGTCACCTCTCCTTCCGGATTGTGGATGCGGTTGGAGAGCGCCTGCCATGGCTCCATCCGCGGCTTCGGCGCCGGGTCGATGCCGAAGGCGGCGAGCACTTCCGAATCGAGGCCTTCCTTATGGTAGGCCATCGGCACGTCATAGATGTGCGGCACGTCGAGCGCCTGGATGACGGCGCTTTCGCGCACATTGCAGAACAGCGAGAGTTTGCGGCGCTCTTCCTTGGGGATCGGCCGGTCGGCGCGCACCAGAAGAATGTCGGGCGCGATGCCGATGCCGCGCAATTCCTTGACCGAATGCTGCGTCGGCTTGGTCTTCAATTCGCCGGCGGTCGGGATGTAGGGCATCAGCGTCAGATGCACGTAGACCGCGTTGTTGCGCGGCAGGTCGTTGCCGAGCTGGCGAATCGCTTCCAGGAACGGCATCGCTTCGATATCGCCGACCGTGCCGCCGATCTCGCACAGCACGAAGTCGTATTCGTCATTGCCGTCGAGGACGAAATGCTTGATCTCGTCGGTGACGTGCGGGATCACCTGCACGGTGGCGCCGAGATAGTCGCCGCGCCGCTCGCGCTCGATGATGTTCTTGTAGATGCGGCCGGTGGTGATGTTGTCCTGCTGGTTGGCCGAGCGGCCGGTAAAACGCTCGTAATGGCCGAGGTCGAGATCGGTCTCGGCGCCGTCGTCGGTGACGAACACTTCGCCATGCTGGTAAGGCGACATCGTTCCAGGGTCGACATTGAGGTAAGGATCGAGCTTTTTGATCCGCGCGCGATAGCCTCGCGCCTGCAGGAGAGCCCCAAGAGCTGCTGCGGCGATGCCTTTTCCGAGTGAGGAAACCACGCCGCCTGTGATGAATACATATCGCGCCATGGGAGTCATCGCTTAACGCGGCCTGATTGATTCCGCCAGAGAAAAAACCGCCGCGAAGGCTTTTTCCCAAAATGGCGCCGATGCCCGCGAGGGGCTTTGCGAAGCATGTCGCCCAAAAGTGCTAAGCGGTTTTGGGAGAACGACATGCGTCAAAACGAAGACTCAAAACGAAAGGGCCGGCGGTGCCGGCCCTTTCGGCAGTATGATTCAACGCGTCAGATGATAACGCCTGGCTGTTATATAATAACAACCTTAGTACCGATCTTGACGCGGCTGTAGAGATCCATGACGTGCTCGTTGATCATGCGGAAGCAGCCGTTGGAGGCGCTGGTTCCGATCGACTGCGGCGCAATGGTGCCGTGGATGCGCAGATGCGTATCCTTCCTGCCGTCATAGAGATAGATGGCGCGCGCGCCGAGGGGGTTTTCGCCGCCGCCGGGCATGCCGTCCTTATACTGACCGTAGTGCTTCGGCTCACGCTTCTGCATGTCGAGCGTCGGGATCCAGCGCGGCCATTCCTGCTTGTCGCCGACGGCCACCGTGCCCTTGAACTGCAGGCCTTCACGGCCGACCGCGATGGCATAGCGGCGTGCGGTGGAAAACGATTCGACGAGGTAGAGGCGGCGCGCGCTGGTGTCGATAACGATCGTGCCCGGCTCATAGCCGGTGAACGTGACGTCCTGCGGCACGAACTCC
>NZ_RZSL01000181.1:0-10293 GCF_003997355.1 Mesorhizobium sp. M1E.F.Ca.ET.041.01.1.1
CCCCCCGAACCCACAAGGCCCCCCACGATGAACCAGTACACCCCGCCGAAAGTCTGGACCTGGAACAAGCCGAATGGCGGCGCCTTCGCCTCGATCAACCGGCCGGTCGCCGGGCCGACGCATGAGAAGGAACTGCCGGTCGGCAAGCATCCGCTGCAGCTCTATTCGCTGGCCACCCCCAACGGCCAGAAGGTCACGATCATGCTGGAGGAGCTTCTGGCGCTCGGCCACACGGGTGCCGAATACGACGCCTGGCTGATCCGCATCAACGAAGGCGATCAGTTTGGCTCAGGCTTCGTCGGGGTGAACCCGAACTCCAAGATCCCGGCGCTGCTGGACCGCAGCGAGCCGAAGCCGGTACGCGTGTTCGAATCCGGCTCGATCCTCACTTATCTGGCCGAAAAGTTCGGCGAATTCCTGCCTACCGAGCGTGCCGCCCGCGCCGAAACCTTCTCGTGGCTGTTCTGGCAGATGGGCTCGGCGCCCTATCTCGGCGGCGGTTTCGGCCATTTCTACGCCTATGCGCCGGAAAAGATCGAATACGCCATCGACCGCTTCGCCATGGAGACCAAGCGGCAGATGGACGTGCTCGACCGCAGGCTGGCGGAAAGCGAATACCTTGCCGGCCCCGACTACACCATCGCCGACATGGCGGTCTGGCCCTGGTATGGCGGGCTGGCCAAGGGCCGCAGCTACAACGATGCCGCGCAGTTCCTCGCCGTGCACGAATACGAGCACGTGCAGCGCTGGGCCGACGCAATCGACGCCCGGCCGGCGGTGAAGCGCGGCCGCATGGTCAATCGCATCTCCGGCGACCCGGCCTACCAGCTCCACGAGCGCCACGACGCCAGCGACTTCGAAACGAAGACGCAGGATAAGTTGGTGGCGGCGGAGTGAGTATCTCCTACCCTCCCCCTGGTGGGGAGGGTCGCTGCGAAGCAGCGGGGCGGGGGGCTGGCGCCGACCCCCACCCGGACCTTCGGTCCGACCTCCCCACAAGGGGGAGGTAGAGCGCCCCGCTACCTCCCATACGTATACGTCACGCTCGCCTCGCCGAGCGCGGAGCTTTTCGCCGCGACCGAGACCATATCCGGCGACGGATTTTCCGGCGTGCGCAGCTTCGCCTCGCCCAGCGCGTAGAGCGTGAAGACATAATGATGCGCGCCGCTGCCGGGCGGCGGACATGGGCCGAAATAGCCGGCGCGGCCGACACCGCCCGTGCCGGACACGGTGCCCTTGGGCAGGCGCTTGCCGCCCTTGGAACCCGCGCCTTCGGCCAGGCCCTTGGCGCTTGCCGGGATGTTCCAGGCGAGCCAGTGCCAGAACCCCTTGCCGCCATTGGCGTCGGGATCGAACATGGTGAGAGCGTAGCTTTTGGTGCCGGCCGGCGGATTCTTCCACGCAAGCGCGATCGAAACGCTCTTGCCGCCGCAGCCGGCCTTGTCGCCGAGATATTTTGCGTCCCATTTGCCGTTGGAGACCGACGGGCTGGAGATCTCGAAGGCCGATGCCTGGGTGGCGAAAGCAGTGAGCGCAAGCAAGGTTAAGCCAAGGCGTAAGGTCATGCTTTCCTCCCCTTTTGGCCGAGATGTGATGAGTTTGGCCGAGACGTGATGAGTTTAGCGGAAAAGCGGCCCAAAAAAAGGGCAGCGCCAACGTCTCAAGAACGAAAAAAAGCCCCGCCGGTGGAGGCCGTCGGGGCTCTTTCGTTCGGGCCGCGAAGGTGGGACTTCGCGGCCTGTCGATCCAGGGGGTGTTGGATCGGCCGCGACCCTAGCCGAAGAATCGGCCGCGCCGACAATCACGCCTGCGCACCACCGATCACGCCTGCGCGAGAAGGAGGTGATGGTTGGCTGCCGATCTCCCCCCTCGAGGGGGAGATGGCCGGCAGGCCAGAGGGGGTCGTCTCACATCGAGCGCCAACCTCCTCACCTTTGCGGAAAGGCGTCGGCGCTCGATGCGCGGCGACCCCCTCTGTCGCCTCCGGCGACATCTCCCCCTCAAGGGGGGAGATTAACCTCTCAACAGTTTCGCCAACCTTGGCACGCCCTCGCCCACCGCGCGGTCATCGGCAAGCGTGAACGACATGCGCAGCGTGTTGCGGCCGGTGCCGTCGGCGAAGAACGCGTTGCCCGGCACGAAGGCGACGCGCGCCTCCTTCACCGAACGCGCCAGCAGCTCGGTGGCGTCGCCGCCTTCCGGCAGCGTCAGCCAGACGAACATGCCGCCGTCCGGCCGGTTCCAGGAAATGCCATTCGGCATGTTGGCTTCGAGCGCGCCGAGCAGCGCGTCGCGGCGCCGGCGATAGGCGCCGATCAGCTTTTCCACCTGGCCTTCGAAAATGGTCTCGGCGACGCGGTGCATCACCATCTGGTTGATGGAGGGGCTGTGCAGGTCGGAAGCCTGCTTCATCAGCACCAGCTTTTCCACCACATGGCGCGGCGCGCAGACCCAGCCGACACGCATGCCGGGCGACAGGATCTTCGAGAAGGAACCGCAATAGAGCGTGCGGGCGTTATCGATGCCGCCGGAGCGTGCGCAGTCCAGCGCCAGGATCGGCGACACGGCCTCGCCGTCATAGCGCAGCGCGCGGTAGGCGGCGTCCTCGATGACGGCGATGTCGAGCTCGCCGGCAAGGTCGAGCACCGCCTCGCGCTGCTTGGCATCAAGCGTGTTGCCGGTCGGGTTGGCGAAGTCAGGCACCAGATAGGCGAATTTCACCTTGCCGCCCCCTTTCGAAAAGGCAGAAGGGGCGGCGGCTGCCGCGCGATAGGCCTCCGGCGTCATGTTGCCGCCGGCCGTGTTGAGCCTGTCGTAGCGCGGCTCATAGGCGTTGAAGGCCTGCAGCGCGCCGAGATAGGTCGGCCAGGTGACCAAAGCCGTGTCGCCCGGCGACAGGAACAGCTTGCCGAGATAATCGAGCGCCTGCTGAGAACCGGACGTGATGAAGATGTTGCCCTCGTCGCACGCCACGCCGAGGCTGCCCATATGGCCGGCCAGCCATTTGCGCAGCGGCAGAAAACCTTCGCTGACCTGGTACTGCAGCGCAGCGCCCGCTTCCGCCCCGCCGAGCACGGCCTGATAGGCGTCGCCGATGGCTTCGGCAGGAAACAGCGAAGGATCCGGGATGCCACCGGCAAACGAGATGATGTCGGGCTGGTCGAGCAGCTTCAACAGCTCGCGGATTTCCGAGGCCTTCATGCGCGAGGAGCGCGAGGCCAGAAGGTTCAACAGGGTCAAGGCGCACCTCCCGGGGGGCGAATTTTTGTATTTAGGTCAACCAAGCTGACCTATTATCAGCCTTTGCTTTCGGCGTGAATAGCCAAAACGGCCACGACGCATCGTCCAGGCGACATTGTTGTCACGCATGTCGTCTTCCCAAAACCGCCGGGACACTTTGGGCGACATGCGCTGGGCCTGCATATTTTCGTCAACGCTAATGGAAAAATGTTGCGGGCTAAGCGAACTCGGCGCAGCATGAAACCCAGAAGCCGGCAGCCTGAGAGAAAATCAATCCGGCCGATTGGGGGGTACGCATGACGCTCGAGATTATCGGGGCCGGATTCGGCCGCACCGGCACGTGGTCCACTTTCGCCGCGCTGAACAGGCTTGGCTTTCCGAGCTACCACATGCAGGAAGTCATCATAAACAAGGCCAACAAGGGCCATCTCGACTTCTGGCGCAAGGTGGTTAACAGCCCGCCCGGAAGCCAGCACGATTGGAACCGCGTCTTCGCCAATTACCGGGCGACCGTCGACAATCCGGGCTGCTGCGTATGGAAGGAATTGATGGCCGCCTACCCTCGCGCCAAGGTGCTTTTGACGCTGCATCCGCGCGGCGCCGAAGCCTGGTACGAAAGCACCATCGACACGATCTACTTCACCGAGAATGTCTGGCAGGTCAGGGTGCTGGAATGGCTGACGCCGTTCGGCCGCAAGTTCGGCGACATGTCGCGGAAGCTGGTCTGGGGCCGCGCTTTGAAAGGCGTGATGAACGACCGCGACAAGGCGGTGGCGCGCTACAACGCCTATATCGACGAGGTGAAGGCGGCGGTGTCGCCGGAAAGGCTCCTGGTCTTCAAGGTCACCGACGGCTGGGGCCCGCTCTGCGATTTCCTCGGCGTCCCGCTTCCGAACGAGCCCTTCCCCAACTTCAACGACCGCGCCAGCGTAAAGAAGATCATCCGCGACATGATCATAGGTTCCTATGTGATGCTGGCCGGCGTCGCGGCGCTGATCGCGCTGGCGGTCGGCGGGCTCTGGTGGTGGCTGGGGTAAGCGGAGAACGCCGGATCGGCGGTGGGCGCAGCAGGGTGCCTCTCAGCGTCCAGTGCCAACAGCGGGATTGTCGTTATATTAGAATAGGCGCATATTATCGTAAGCCGAAGCCATGCTCCGGTTGAACCGCCCGTTGGCTGTGATTGCCCGGGCGGTCCAAAGACCAGGTCAAATGTCAGGAAAAAGAACGCAAGTCCGGGCCGCCCAGGTGATCGGGCAGCCCGAGACAGTGATATTTGGAGGAGATTCCCATGAAGGTTACCATATTGGCGAACTACGAACCCAATGCCGCCAAAGGGCTGATGCAGGGATCGAACCGGGAAGCTGCGGTCCAGGCGCTTTTCGAAAGCGTCGGCGGCAAGATGAACAGTCTAGTGTTTACACGCGGCCTCTATGACGTCGTCGTCAATGGCGAGGTGCCGGATCAGGTTGCGGGGATGGGCATGACGCTTGCGGTGCGGGCAAGCGGTTCGGTGCGAGACCTCGTCGTCCTCGAGGAGCTCGACATGAAGGCGGTGATCGCGGCCGCCAACAAGGCTGCCGGCGTCTACAAGCCCGCCGGCTGACCCGTCTGACGAGGCAGCATGGGGCGGATCGAACGTACCCGTGCTGCCGGTTCGCACATGACAGCATCCGGCAACCGAGGATGCGCCCGCACGGTGGATGCCGCCCAGGAAACATGCAGCGCTCCTTGGCTAGAACAGGATTGCTGCTCAAACCGATCGGAGGAAGCCATGACCGCCTACAATGTAGTCCGCTTTCGCACCAAGCCAGGCCAGGAAAAGGCCTTCGTCGACGCGCATCAGAAGATCTCGCTGGACGCCAA
Source organism: Mesorhizobium sp. M1E.F.Ca.ET.041.01.1.1 (assembly GCF_003997355.1). Taxonomy (NCBI): domain Bacteria; kingdom Pseudomonadati; phylum Pseudomonadota; class Alphaproteobacteria; order Hyphomicrobiales; family Phyllobacteriaceae; genus Mesorhizobium; species Mesorhizobium sp. M1E.F.Ca.ET.041.01.1.1. The sequence continues at coordinate 5,104 of NZ_RZSL01000181.1, forward strand.
CGGCTTTCGCAAGGGCGCCCTGATCAAGACCGGCGAACGCACATTCTGCTTTGTCGGCGAATGGAGCGACATGGACAGCCTCGCCGCGGCGCGCCCGATGATGATCGGCATTCTCGACACGTTCCGCGATATGCTTGAGGATCTCGGCGGCGATCTCGGCGTGACGGACCCGGTGTCCGGGACGGTCGTTGCGGAAATAGGCTGACGAAGCCGCCAATTGGCGATGACCGGGCCGCGAGGCGCGCCCGGCTCCTCAGAGCGGTTCGGGGCAGAATCGCCGAGCCGCTCTAACCATTTGTTTTTACGCAATTCCGGACGGACGGCTACGGCGAAGTCGCCGAGCCCGACCGTTGCACACTTTTCCTGGAATTGCTCTCAGAACGGCAGCCGGATCTCGTTGTCCTGAACGGAATCAGGCCAGCCGATGTCCTTGCGGATTTCCGGCGGCAGGCCGTTCAGTTCGCGCGTCGTCCTGCGGCGCTCGCTCGCCTGCGCAAAGGCGGCGCGGATGCGGCTAAAGCTCTTAAACATCGGGACCTCCACAAGGCAGCGGCAGAAAGATCGGCCGTTCACCGAGCGCCGCTTTTGAGGTGCGTCTGTAACCAGTCGATTGCGCACGAACGGTGAAATGCTTCACGAAGCCCAAGCGGCCTGAAACATATGCATGCGAACTAATTGGGGGATCGCAGAGGTACGAGCGCCATGCCCACCCCGGGCTGCGTCACCCCCGATATCGGATGCTTCATCGGCTGATGCGTAAGCTCACGCCCGTGATAGGATATTTTATCGCGCCATGCTAATTCAGTCAGATGTTTCTTCTGAGCTTATACTTTGTGGCAGTCGCCGCCCCGTATGCTGCTGAGCGCCTATTCTTCGCGAGAAGATTTGGGCTCTTTGCGGTTCTATTTTGGCTGCTCATCTTTCAATCCGGCGTTTTATTCGCCGGTGAAATCATCCTCGAAAATCACTTAGACCAATCAGCGCCCAGTTGGGTTAATTCCGTTGGCCTTGCGATTGGAACATTCGCCTACCTGACGATTGGCTTGACGCCAATCACTGCCGTCATAGCTGCATTGGGGTTCGGGACAGTGATCGCAGCCAAGTGGTTCTTGGGAAAGCTTGGGGAAGATTCAGACTGATCCATTCGCCGCCCCGACACCTCGCCGCCGCTCAACGCGCCGCCCAATTGCCTTTCAGCCCGGTCGGCCGGCCTCCCTGACGATGACCTCGCGGTGCGGATAGGGGATGCCTATGCCGTTCTCCTTGAACGTATCCCACAGCGCCAGCAGCACCTTGCCGCGCACATTGGTCAGCCCCTGCTGCGGATCGCGGATCCAGAAGCGCAGGACGAAGTTGAGCGAGGAATCGCCGAACCCCGTCAGCCAGCAGACCGGCCGCCGGTCGGCTTCGACCCGGCCGACGCTGATCGCGGCCGCTATCGCCAGTTCGCTGACCTTATGCGGGTCGGCGTCGTAGGAGACGCCAAAGTCCACGTCGAGCCGCACGAGATTGTCGCTGAACGACCAGTTGATGACCCTTCGAGTGATGAAGTCTTCGTTCGGGATGAGATATTCGCGGCCGTCGCGCGTGACCACCGAGACGAAGCGCGCCCGCAATTCACGTATCCAGCCGAATGTGCCTTCAAGCGAAATGGTGTCGCCCGGCTTGATCGACTTGTCGAGCAGGATGATGATGCCGGAGACGAAGTTCGAAACGACCTTCTGCAGCCCGAAGGCGAGACCGACGCCGATCGCGCCGGAGAAAACCGTCAGCGCCGTCAGGTCGACGCCGACGGCGGAAAGGGCGACAGCGCCGGCAACCAGCACCAGGCCGATCTTCGCCACCTTTCCGACAAGGACGCGGATTGAGGGTGTCAGTTCCTCGGAGATGCGGACACGCTCATCGACATAGTTGCCGATGACCACCGCAAGCCAGACCGTGGCGACCAGCAGCAGCGCCGCCTTGAGCAGCACGAGGACCGAAAGGCGGATGGCGCCCATGGGGATGGCGAGGCTGTCCAGCACCGCCGCGGTCTCGTCACTGACGCCCAGGATGACAAGCGCCGCATAGATCCAGATCAGCCAGCCGAGCAGGCGGGCGACGAGGCGGTTGTGGACGACGCGCGACAGCACCGACGCGACAAGCCACGCAAGCGACAGCGAAAGCGCGACATGGACGAGGTAGGTGTGGCTTGGCCACACGAAAGGGCGCATGAAGTTGAGCGCGGCGACCAGGAAGAGCGCGAAAAGAATCCAGTCGGTGCGCCGCAACAGGGCGATCACGACCCTCAGCAGTCCGGGGTGACCCTTGATCTGGCGTGCCCGGTCCTCAACGAACGGCTCGACGCGTCGCCCGGCGAGCCTGGCCGCGAGAAACAGGGCCAGGATAATAGCGAGCTGATAGAGGAGCCACGGCGTGGCGGCATAGTCGAACCATCCGCTGGACCAGGCCAGCGCTCGAGTGATGGCGTCGCGAACATCCATTGCCACACGCCCATCATGCACGGGCTAACAACCCAGAGTCCGCCTTCGTCCCAAGGCCCGTTTCAGGACCGCGGCCGGCAGCTATGCGCCGGCCTAGCTGGCACGTCGCCGTTTGTCCGGCGAACCCTTGCGTTGATCCTCGTCGTCAATCTCGCTCATCGCCTGTTCCCAAAAGCGCAAGTCGGCGCCCTCGGGCTTTCCTTCTTTTTCCCAAAGCTCATAGGCGCGCTGGCGGATGCGTTCTTCCCTGGTCTGTTCAGCCATGGATTCCTCCCGATCTCTGTTTCACCAGAAGGAACGTCGGCGCCAGCGAAACGATCCATGCGAAGGCTCTGCAGTGGCCAATTTTCTCGGCGCAGCGTCCGCCCCTCACCCGATCATCGCGCCATCCCTGGCAATCGCCCTGCCCCCACGATAGACCGTGCGTTCTCTCGGCACAGCGACCACCGCCTCCGGCACATGCTCGGCCTTCAGCGCGACGAAATCGGCCTTGGCGCCGACCGCGATGCCGTAGCCCTCCAGCCCCAGCGCTTTCGCGCCGGCATGGCTCGCCACATCCCAAGCCGCCTCCAGTTCGCGGTCCTCGTAGAAGCCGGAGCGGTAGCCGATCATGTTGGCGCGGTTGAGCATGTCGCCATCGCCATAGGGCCACCAGGAATCGCGGATGTTGTCGGAACCGGCAAAGACCGTGACGCCCGCCTTGCGCAATGCCGCCACCGGCGGGAAAGCATGGTTGCCGGGAGCGTTGCTCATGATGGCGACGCCTGAGGCGGCGAGCATCTCGCCGGCCCTGGCCAAGGTGTCGGCGGAAATGTCGCCCAGCGCGTAGGCGTGGCTGACGCCGACTTTTCCCTGCATGCCCAGCGCGGTGGTCCGCGCGGCGATCTCCTCGATCTCGAACAGGCCGAGCGTGCCTGCGTCATGCAGATGGATATCGACGCCGACGCCGCGCTTTTCGGCAAGGCCGAAGACCACGTCGAGATGGCCCTTCACGTCACGGTCGAAGCTCGCCGGGTCGAGCCCGCCGACGAGATCGCAGCCGAGTTTCAGCGCCTCGTCCAGTAGCTCGGCCGTGCCGGGCGAGGACAGGATGCCGCTCTGCGGAAAGGCGACGAGCTGGATGCCGATCAGCTCGCGATAGTGTTCGCGCACGGCGAGAATCGTCTCGACATGTTTCAGCCCGACCACGCCGTCGACCATCACGTGACTGCGCATCGCAAGGCTGCCATGGCCGATGCAAAGCTCGAGCTGGTTTTTCGCGCGCTCTTCCATCGGCGCGGCCTGGGCGAGGTTTTGCATCTGGAAGGCGACGCGCTCGCGCACGTCGAAGCCGGTGGTGCAGGGAATATGCGGGCGCCAGGCATCGCCATAGAAGGACGTGTCGAGGTGGATGTGGCCCTCGACGAAACCCGGCAGCACGAGTTTTCCGGCAAGGTCGATGGCGCCTGGCGGCGGGGTTGCCGCTTTGGCGGCGGGGGTGATGGCGCGGAAACGGCCCTCGGTGACGGTGAGGTCGGCCAGCGAGTCGTCGGCGAGCCTGGCGTTGAGAAACTGGTGCAAGATGCGATCCGTTCGAGGTGAATGCATCACTCGTCGCCGCTCGGGAAGCGGAGGTCAATGCGGAAGGGGATAGAAAGTGTTTCGTCGAAGCCGCCGAATTCCTCGCTTGTGGGCAGATTGCGCGCCCGATCGCCTTCGCAACCGCCGCCGTTAACCTTAATCTCACATGCCGGTGGGGAAGTCCGTGCTCCCTGCCTATTCCGCTTTCGCGGAAGTTTCCGCGCGAAAAAAATGTGCCATAGTACAGTCTGCGGTATGAGGCCGCCGTGGTCGACGCGGACGCCCAAGCACATCCCCAACAATGTCGCCCCCAACGGCCGCGTCGACCATGAACTGAACGGCGATCTGACCCGGGTCGCCGTTTTGTTCTGGGCAATCAGGCTTGCGTCCTGGCGTATTCCGCGACCAGCTCCTCATATTCCTCGAAGGCCGGCAGGGCCGCATAACTGTGCACGGCGAGCGTCGTCGCCCAAGGCAATTTCTCGCTGGTCCAGGTTTCGATGAAGGGCGTGAACCAGGCAGGGTCATCGAGCATGGTCGGGCGCAGATTGACGAACCAGTCGAGCCCTTCCGGCCGGGTAAACATCCAGCTCATGCAGTAGCCGCAGAAATAATGTTTCGAGGCGCCGTGCAGGCCGCCGATCACCGGCTCGCCCTTGGTGATCTCGAAGCCTTGCGCGGGAATGGCGGCGCTCAGCGAATAGGCGCTGGACGACATGCGCTGGCAGCCGGTGCAGTGGCAGGCCATGGTGAGCAAAGGTTTCGCCGAAATCTTCAGGCGCACGCGGCCGCAGCGGCAGCCTCCTTCAGCGGGCAGGGAAAGGGTTGGCACGGTGGGGCTCCTTGGGTTGGTTTCCCCCTTCTCCCCTTGTGGGAGAAGGTGTCGCCGAAGGCGACGGATGAGGGATGCTGGACGGAGTGAGGCGATGGAGATCCTGGCGCCTCAACAGCAGGCGCCTCGTTTCTTCCAACACCCCTTGCATGTTGGGACAGCGGCTATTTGTGCAAGATAGCTGCACTCCCCGACAGATGGCCGTCCGCCGGGGAGTGGACGGATGGGACCGTACACCCCTTGGCGTGAACCGCGGTTGAGCAAGGTCCATTCGTTCTCGCACGGGTCCTGAACAGATGATGGGGAGCAAGTCCC
>NZ_RZSL01000182.1:0-10288 GCF_003997355.1 Mesorhizobium sp. M1E.F.Ca.ET.041.01.1.1
CGGTCGATGAGGCTCAGCACCAGACCTGCTTCGCTTGCCATCAGGCGCGCGTTCGGGGGCACGACCATGTCTTCACGCGGCTCGCGCCGTAACCCAGCACCGATCCATGGATTCCCGCAGGAACCGGGGGGCCTGCGGCCATTGCCGGAGAAATCCGGTCTTCCCATCGCCTGGCCGGCCCAGTCGGCCGAGTCAATCAACCATGAAGGACATGTCGGATGAAAATACTATTTGCAGCCTTGGCAATTGCCAGCGCCTTGTTCGGCAATGCATATGCGCAGACCAACAAACCCACCGTCGTTTTGGTTCATGGCGCATTCGCGGATTCGTCGAGCTGGAACGGCGTCGTTAAAATCCTGGAGAAGGATGGCTATCCCGTCGTAGCTGTCGCTAATCCGCTGCGTGGCGTCAAAAGTGACGCTAGCTACGTCGCCAACATCCTTGGTTCTATCAAATCGCCTGTTGTCCTCGTTGGCCATTCCTACGGCGGCTCGGTCATCAGCGACGCGGCCGAAGGCCATGCGAACGTCAAGACGCTGGTCTATGTGGCGGCCTTCGCGCCGGATGCGGGCGAGACCGCCGTGCAACTCGCCGGCAAATTTCCCGGCAGCACGCTCGGTCCGACCCTCGCGCCGCCGGTCACCCTGTCAAGTGGAGGCAAGGATCTCTACATCCAGCAGGAAAAATTCCACGATCAGTTCGCCGCCGACGTCCCCGAAGCCGACGCCAGACTGATGGCCGCGGGGCAGAGGCCTATCGCAGAAGCCGCGCTGAACGAAATCCAAACAGAAGCAGCGTGGAAAAAGCTTCCGACTTGGTTCATCTACGGAGACGGCGACAAGAACATACCGGCGAAAGCCTTGGCTTTCATGGCTGCTCGGGCCCACTCGCGGGATACCGTGGTTATCAAGGGCGCCTCGCATGTGGTGATGGTTTCGCACCCTGAACCCGTAGCGCGGCTGATCGAGAAGGCCGCTACGGAGGCATCACGATGAAAGCGGTCGTGATGACTACTCAAGGCGGACCGGAAGTGATGGAATTTGCCGAGTTGCCGGAGCCCGAGCCCGCCCCGGGCGAAGTCCTCGTCAAGGTCGCCGCTGCGGGCGTCAATTTCATGGATACGGGTGTGCGGCGCGGGCTCGCCTGGACCGACGTCCCCAATCCGAAAGTTCTCGGCGTCGAGGGGGCGGGGCGCGTGATTTCGGTCGGCGAGGGAGTTGACCGTCTCGCGCCTGGCGATCGCGTCGCCTGGGTCTATGCACCGGGGAGCTATGCCGAGCGTGCGGTACTTCCCGCCGAGGCGCTCGTACCGATACCGGATGCGATCGACGACCGCACCGCGGCGGCAGTAATGATGCAGGGACTTACCGCCAGCCACTTCGCAACGGATTTCTATCCGGTACAGCCGGGCGATATCGCGCTCGTGCATGCGGCAGCCGGCGGTCTCGGCCTGCTGCTCACCCAAATCATCAAGTTGAGAGGCGGCCATGTGATCGGCCGCGTCTCCTCGGCGGACAAGGTGGCGATCGCTAAAGAGGCCGGCGCTGACCATGTGATCGTGGATACCAAAGGGCAGTTCGCGCAAGAGGTGCTTCGCCTGTCCGGCGGTGACGGCGTCCACGTCGTCTATGACGGCTCAGGGCCGAAAACCTTCCAGGGATCGCTCGACTCACTGCGCCGTTCCGGCACTTTCTGCTGGTACGGCCCGGTGCTCGGCGGTCCCGGTCCGCTCGATATCATGAGCCTGCCGAAGAGCATCAAGATCGGCTACGCTGTCTTCTTCGATCATATCCACACGCCGGCACTCCTTCACGCTCGCTCCAGTCAGCTATTCGACTGGATAACAAGCGAAAAGCTGAAGGTTAGGATCAGCGGCATCTACCCGCTTGCCGAGGCAGCACAGGCGCATGCCGACATGGAAAGCCGCGCCACGACAGGCAAGCTTCTGCTCATCCCGTAATCTCCGGCATTTTCCAGAAAGCGCAGCAAAAGCTCCGGCGATTGCTTTGGCTGCCATCCGTCACTCTCGGCACAAGGGTGATGCCTCGTATGCCGACGAGAAGACCTCGCGCTCCGCAGACTAAGTTCTCTCTAGTCTGCGGTGCCCTGCTAAGCCCTTGAAATTATGGCGCGCCCGAAGAGATTCGAACTCCTGACCCCCAGATTCGTAGTCTGGTGCTCTATCCAGCTGAGCTACGGGCGCGCATCAGGCCGTGTGCGACACGGCCCCGCGATCCGATCAAAACGACCGGCCGCGAAATGTGGAGTGTTCCCTAACGACTGAATTTGCGAAAAGCAAGCCGATCCGGCAAAAGTTTTGTCGCAGGCATTGCGGCTGAGCCTCCGACGGCGTCGTTCAGGACGGAACCGGCGCGGTTTGTCGGGATGGCTGCGGTCAAGCGGGACGGCGCAGGCCGTTGCGGGCCTGATCGAGCCGCACCGGCTGGTCGGGGATGGTGACGGCGAAGACCGTGCGGCCGCCGATCGATTCGACCAGCTCGACCGTGCCGCCATGGGCGCGGATCAGCTCATGGGCGATCGCCAGGCCGAGGCCGGTGCCGCCGCTGCGCGCCGAGCCGCGGAAGGCCGCGAACAGGTTTTCGCGGGCCTTGGGCGGCAGGCCGGGGCCGGTGTCGGTGACGGTGATGCGGCTGACGCTGCCCGAACGTTCGGCCGAGACGGCGAGACGGCGCACCACCGCGCTTTCGGTGTCGGCTGCCATCGCCTGCACGGAGTTGCGACAAAGATTGGTGAGCACGCGGAACAGCTGGTCGGAATCGGCATCGACCTCGAAGGTGAGATCGACGCCATTGATGAACTCGATGCCTTCCTCGATGTCGAGCAGGCCATGCACGTCGTCGACCAGCTGGCGCAGCCTGAGCCTGCGGCGCGACGGCGCCGGCTCCTGCGTGCGGCCATAGGCGAGCACGCCCTCCGAATAGGCGACGGCGCGGTCGAGCGCGCGCAGGAGCTTCGGCGCGAAGGACTGCACGGTCGGGTCCTTCACCTGGCGCAGGCGGTCCGACATCAGTTGCGCGGAGGCGAGGATGTTGCGCATGTCGTGGTTGATCTTCGACACGGCAAGGCCGAGGTCGGCGAGGTGCTTCTGCTCGGAAAGCATCTTGTGCAGCCGATCCTGCATCTGCGCCAGCTCGCGCTCGGCGACGCCGATCTCATCGGAGCGCTCCGTCGGGCAGATGATGCGCCCGGGATCGTCGGGCGCCTCGGAGAAGGACAGGATCGAGCGCGTCATGGTGCGGATCGGGCCGATCATGATCAGGTCGATCGCCGCATAGACGAGCATGGCGGTGAACAGCGAGATCAGCAGCGACACCACGGCGACGTTGCGCGAATAGCGCAGCATCGCGTTGCGCAGGCTGCGGTCCGGCATGATCAGCTCGAACTCCTTGTCGCTGTCGCCGACCGGGCCGAAGACGCGCAGCATGCGGTTGCCGCCGACGAACAGCGTCTCCAACGCGCCCGTCATGCCGTTGACCAGGCCGACATTGGCGATGTCGATATGCTCGTCGACCTTCGGCGGCATGTCGGCCACGACCAGCAGCCGCGAGACGCCGCCGTCGCGCACCGCGATCGCCTTGGCGCCGATCGCCATCAGCACATCGTTCTGGGCGGTGTGCGACAGCGAGTTGGGCTCGCCCTGCAACAGAACGATCGAGACGGCGGCAGCGGTGCTCAGCCGCTCCTTCAGCCAGTTCACCCTGTAGCTGGCGATCCAGGGCAGGAAGATCAGGATTTCGGCGAGCAGCACGAAGACGATGGTGAGAAGCAGAAGCTTCGTCGACAGGCCGCGCGACAGCGGCACCCGGCGCGGAGAGCTCACTTCCGTCGGGCGTGCCTTTTCATCCGTGGACAGGACTTCACTCGTCATGACGCGGTTTTCACGAACGCTTGATCGGACAAGGTTATGCGATTTGCGGCTTTTTTGCCAATTTCGTCCCTGGCACCGCAAAAAATTCGCCCGCAGCTGGCCGGATTGACTTCCAAAAACCTTCTTTCTATAAGCCCGCTCACGCTCGGGCCATTCGTCCCGGCGCGGTTTCGATCGCGCCTAAAACCGGCCCGGCAAAGCTCCTGTTACAGAGTGACAGAATCAAGAAGGGCCGCACGCCGCGGTATTAAAACAAATGAAGCGTACCTACCAACCGTCCAAACTCGTCCGCAAGCGCCGGCACGGTTTCCGCGCCCGCATGGCCACCAAGGGTGGCCGCGGCGTCGTCGCAGCCCGCCGCAACCGCGGCCGCAAGCGGCTGAGCGCCTGAGCGAAAGACGAGATCGTTGCCCGCAACCGGCAAGCCAAAGGGGAAAGCTCCCGGGCGGCTTCTGAAACGCGCGGATTTCCTGGCTGTGCGCGGCGGCGAGAAACGCCGCGGGCGGCTTTTTCTCGTCGAGGTTCTCGATCGTGGCGACGATTCCGCGCCACGCGTCGGCTACACGGTCACCAAGAAGGTCGGCAACGCCGTGGTGCGCAACCGCGTCCGGCGGCGGCTCAGAGAAGCTGTGCGAACGTATGCCGCCGATGACATGGCGTCCGGCAATGACTATGTCATCGTCGGGCGCGAAGACGTGCTTGCCATTCCGTTCGGCCAGTTGAAGGCCGAGCTTTCCCGCCGGCTGCGCGGAACACGATAGGCTCTCGATGGAAAACAACCGCAATTTCTTCATCACCATCGCGCTGTCGGTGCTGATCCTGACGCTGTGGCAGGTGTTCTACATGAACCCGCGCATGGAGCAGCAGCGCGAGCAGGCCCGCATCGAGCAGCAGCGCGCCGAGGCGCAGAAGAAGGAAGCCGGCGGCGCCGCCAATTCCGGCGCAACCGGGACTCAGGCTCCGGCGCCGGGCGCCATCCCCAACACGCCTGGCGCCGAGGCAACGACGCCGGCAACCTTGGAACAGGCGCTCGCCGCAACCACGCGCGTCAAGATCGATACACCGAGCCTGTCCGGCTCGATCAACCTCGCCGGCGCACGCCTCGACGATCTCAAGCTCAAGCACTACACCGAGACAGTCGACAAGAACTCGCCCGAGATCCAGCTTCTCAACCCGGAGCAACTGTCAAACGGATATTTCGCCGAGATTGGTTTCGTCGGCGACAGCAATGTCGGCACACTGCCCGGGCCGAAGACGGTGTGGAGTGTTGACGGCAATTCGACGCTGAGCCCGGCGACGCCCGTGACGCTCACTTTCACCAACGACAAGGGACTTGTCTTCAAGCGGACGTTCTCGGTCGACAACGACTACATGTTCACCGTTTCCGATACCGTTCAGAATACGGGCGGCACCGCCGTCTCGCTGTTCAACTATGGCCGCGTCGCCCGCTTCGACAAGCCGGCCGTGGCCAGCACCTACGTGCTGCATGAAGGCCTCATTGGCGTTACCGGCAGCGAGGGCCTGCAGGAGCACAAATACGCGGCGATCGAGAAGGACAAGCAGTACAAGCCCGGAAAGTCGACAGACGGCTGGCTCGGCATCACCGACAAATACTGGGCCGTCACGCTGATCCCCTCGGAGAAGCAGCCATTCCAGCCCAGCTACTCCTATGTCGACATCAACAACGGGCTTCGCCACAGCTATCAGTCCGACTACATGACCGATGCCATCGCGGTCGGACCTGGGCAATCGACAACGGTCGAGACGGAGATCTTTGCTGGCGCCAAGGAAGTCAACAAGGTCAATGCATACGCTCAGGACCGCAACATCCGGCTGTTCGATCGCCTGATCGATTGGGGTTGGTTCATCTGGATAACCAAGCCGATGTTCTACCTCATCGACACGCTCTACAAGTTCTTCGGCAATTTCGGACTGGCGATCCTCGCCACCACCGTCATCGTCAAGGCAATCTTCTTCCCGCTCGCCAACAGATCTTACGCGTCGATGGCGAACATGAAGAAGGTGCAGCCGAAGATGCTGGAGATCCGCGAGAAATACGCGGACGACAAGATGAAGCAGCAGCAGGCGATGATGGAGCTCTACAAGACCGAGAAGATCAATCCGCTGGCCGGCTGCTGGCCGGTGGCGCTGCAGATCCCGGTCTTCTTCTCGCTCTACAAGGTGCTCTACATCACCATCGAGATGCGGCACGCGCCGTTCTTCGGCTGGATCCACGACCTGGCGGCGCCCGATCCGACGTCGATCTTCAACCTGTTCGGCCTGCTGCCGTTCGCTCCGCCGGCTTTCCTGCCGCATATGGGCGCCTGGGCGGTGGTGATGGGCATCACCATGTTCCTGCAGATGCGCATGAACCCGGCGCCGCCGGATCCGACGCAGGCCGCGGTCTTCACCTGGATGCCGGTGATCTTCACCTTCATGATGGGCAGCTTCCCTGCCGGCCTCGTCATCTACTGGGCTTGGAACAACACGCTCTCGATCCTGCAGCAGGGTGTGATCATGAAGCGCCAGGGCGCCAAGATCGAATTGTGGGACAATCTGGCGGCAATGTTCCGCAAGAAGCCATCGCCGGCGGAATAGCCGGCGCCCGACCCTGAATACAAAACCCCGGCATGCCGGGGTTTTTTGTTGGCCGATATCGTTCGACGCCCTTCGGACAGAACCTCGCGGGCTTCTTCCGGAATTCGCTTCGCCCCGCGAAACTCCGGCGCGGCGCGCCTCGTAGCTTCCCGGTCCTCCCCAATAAGGCCGCGACGGCTTCCGGCGCTACGACGCCGGTGTTTGGGAGGCCGTCCGGCAGGCCGGGATCCCCGCGGCGGGATCCCGGTCGTTCCCGGCTAACCTAGGGGTGGGTAGACCACGCGTCGCGCATCACTATAAGCTCGGCCTCCTGCAAGGGTGGACGGAGCCAGCCGATGACCGGACCCAATCCCAACATCAAGCATCCCATCGCGATGCATCCGCGCGTCGGCTTCCTGAAGGGGCTGGTCAACGCGCCCAACATCGAGATCGGCGACTTCACCTATTACGACGACCCTGACGGCCCCGACAAATTCGCCGAAAGATGCGTGCTGCACCATTATCCCTTCATCGGCGACAGACTGATCATCGGCAAGTTCTGCGCTATCGCCGAGGGCGCGCGCTTCATCATGAACGGCGCCAATCACGCGATGTCCGGCTTCTCGACCTACCCGTTCAACATCTTCGGCCATGGTTGGGAGGAAGGTTTCGACCCTGAGACGTGGTCGAAGGAGATCCGCGGCGACACGATCATGGGCAATGACGTCTGGCTCGGCATGGATGCGGTGATCATGCCCGGCGTGAAGATCGGCCATGGCGCGATCGTTGCCGCGAAATCGGTTGTCACGCACGACGTGCCGCCCTATGCGATCGTCGCCGGCAACGCGGCCAAGGTGGTAAAGATGCGCTTCGACGACTTCACGATACGGCGACTTTTGAAAGCGGCCTGGTGGGACTGGCCGGTCGACAAGATCAGCCGCAACCTCGACGCCATCCGGGGCGCCGACATTTCCAGGCTGGAGGCCGCGGTTTGAGCGCGCCCGAAAAGATGACAAACGACAAGACTATGGGCGACACGGCGGCAATCAACCCTGAGCTGTTCACTCGCGGCTGGATCTTCATCCGCGGCGTGCCGTCGATGAAATTCCTGCCGCCCGAAGGGCCGCCGGAGATCGCTTTCGCCGGCCGCTCCAATGTCGGCAAATCCTCGCTGATCAACGCTCTGGTCGGCCAGAAGGGCCTGGCGCGCACCTCGAACACGCCGGGGCGCACGCAGGAGCTCAACTATTTCGTGCCGGACGGGTTCTCCGGCGAGGGCGCCGACCTGCCGCCGATGGCGCTGGTCGACATGCCGGGCTACGGCTACGCCAGCGCGCCGAAGGACAAGGTCGACGCCTGGACGAAGCTGATCTTCGAATATCTGCAGGGGCGCGTGACGCTGAAGCGCGTCTATGTGCTGATCGATGCCCGCCACGGCATCAAGGCCAAGGACGAGGAGGTGCTGTCGCTGCTCGACAAGGCGGCTGTCTCCTACCAGGTCGTGCTGACCAAGACCGACAAGATCAAGGCGGCGGGCGTGCCGAAACTGATCGAGGAAACGCTCGCCAAGATCAAGAAACGGCCGGCGGCGTTTCCGACCGTGCTCGCGACATCATCGGAAAAGGCCGCCGGGCTCGACGAGCTGCGCGCGGCGATCGCGCTGGTGGCGAACGGTGGCTGAGAGGGCCTGCGTCGGGCAGCCGCATTGGAAAGGTTTGCGTGGCACGAGCCCCACCCCTACCCACAACGGAATCCTGGCGGCGACGACGAAATGTCGATGATTTAGTCGGAAACAACGGCGGCATCGTCCCCTCCTTCCTGTGGCAGGGCGATCGCATATGGCGCTCCCCCTCTCCGTCTCGGCTTCGCCGAGCCACCTCTCCCCCACGTTGTGGGGGCGAGGAACCCAAGCTTCCCCAGGCCGCTACATCAGCGATTAGCGTCACCTCGCCCCCATGAAATGGGGGAGAGGTGGCCGCGTAGCGGACGGAGAGGGGGCAGCGCTGCCGTGTGCGATTGCCCCCTGTGTACCCCGTTGTGGGAAGGGGCAGGGGGGTACTTCATATGCGATTGCGCTGGCCCGAAAGCGCGCCAGACCCCGCCCCATCAAGCTTTGCTCAATCCGTCTCGTCGCGTTCCGGCGCAAGGTCCCGCCGGCCGGCAAGGATTTCACGCTTGCCGACGTGGTTGGGGGCGCCGACCAGGCCTTCCTTCTCCATGCGTTCGACCAATGAGGCGGCGCGGTTGTAGCCGATGCCGAGGCGGCGCTGGATGTAGGAGGTCGAGCATTTCTTGTCGCGCTTGACCACCTTGACGGCTTCCTCATAGAGGGCGTCGCCATCCTCCTCGGCGATCGAGCCCTTGTCGAAGACCGGACCGGCGTCGGCCGCCTCTTCCTCCGCTTCCTCGCCGGCGGTGACCGTGTCGAGATATTCCGGGCGGCCTTGCGCCTTCAGATGCGCCACGACGTGCTCGACCTCCAAATCGGAGACGAATGGGCCATGCACGCGCGCGATGCGCCCGCCGCCGGCCATATGCAGCATGTCGCCCTGGCCGAGCAGCTGCTCGGCGCCCTGCTCGCCCAGGATCGTGCGGCTGTCGATCTTCGACGTCACCTGGAAGGAAATGCGGGTGGGGAAGTTGGCCTTGATGGTGCCGGTGATGACGTCGACCGACGGGCGCTGCGTGGCCATGATCAGGTGGATGCCGGCGGCGCGGGCCATCTGCGCCAGCCGCTGGATGGCGCCTTCGATCTCCTTGCCGGCGACCATCATCAGGTCGGCCATCTCGTCGACGATGATGACGATGTAGGGCATCGGCGCGAGGTCGATCTCCCGTTCCTCGAACAGCGGCTCGCCCGTGCCCTTCTCGAAGCCTGTCTGCACCTGCATGACCACCACCTCGCCGCTGTCGCGGGCAGCGGCGGCGCGCTGGTTGTAGCCGTCGATGTTGCGCACGCCGAGGCGCGCCATCTTGCGGTAGCGCTCCTCCATCTCGCGCACCGCCCATTTCAGCGCGGTGACGGCTTTCTTGGAATCGGTGACGACGGGCGTGAGCAGATGCGGGATGCCGTCATAGACGGACAGCTCCAGCATTTTGGGATCGACCATGATGAGGCGGCATTCCTCCGGCTTCATCCGGTAGAGCAGCGACAGGATCATGGTGTTGATGGCGACCGACTTGCCCGAGCCGGTGGTGCCGGCGACCAGCAGGTGGGGCATCTTGGCCAGGTCGGCGACGACCGGCTCGCCGCCGATCGTCTTGCCGAGGCCGAGCGCCAGTCTGCAGGAGGTGTTGCGGAAGCCGGCGGATTCGATCAGCTCGCGGAAATAGACCGTCTCGCGCGTTTCGTTGGGCAGCTCGATACCGATGACGTTGCGGCCCGGCACGACGGCGACGCGCGCCGAGATCGCCGACATGGAGCGGGCGATGTCGTCGGCCAGCCCGATGACGCGGCTCGATTTCAAACCCGGCGCCGGCTCGAACTCGTAGAGCGTGACGACCGGACCCGGCCGGACGTGGATGATCTCGCCCTTGACGCCGAAATCCTCCAGCACGCTTTCGAGCAGGTCGGCGTTCTGTTCCATCCGCTCCTGCGACATGTAGAAGCCCTGGCCTTCCGGCGGCAGCTGCAGCAGGTCCTCGGGAGGAAGCTCGTATCCGGCCGCGGCGGTCAGCGGCGCGACCTTGCCGGCGACAGGCAGGGAGGGCGCGGGCCTTGCGGTCCGGGCGCTTCTTGCGCCGGAAACCGGCGCGGCGGCAGTCGCTTCGGGCGCACGCGGTTCGATCTCCACCGGAGCGGGCCGGCCGACGGGCGGGGCG
>NZ_RZSL01000183.1:0-10270 GCF_003997355.1 Mesorhizobium sp. M1E.F.Ca.ET.041.01.1.1
GCGCAGCACGTCGCCGCCCTGATGCTGTCGGAAATGGGCGCCGACGTGCTGCGCATCGAACGGGCGGACGCCAATGAGCCGCTCCTGCCCTTGCCGGAAGCATACGACCTCGATCGTCACGGCCGCTCCATCCTCGAGCTCGACCTGAAGCGTCCGGATGGCGCGGAGCTTCTGCTGCGCCTTGCCGAAAAGGCCGACATCCTCGTCGAGGGCTTCCGCCCCGGCGTCATGGAACGGCTGGGCCTCGGACCCGACGTCGCGCTCGAACGCAATCCGGCGCTGATCTATGGCCGCCTGACGGGCTTCGGCCAGGGTGGACCGCTCTCGTGCCGCGCCGGCCATGACATTACCTACCTCGCCTATGCCGGCCTGCTGCATGCCATCGGCAGGCACGGAGCGCCGCCCGTGCCACCGCTCAATCTCGTCGCTGACCAGGGTGGTGGCGCCATGATGCTGGTCGCCGGCGTGCTGGCCGCCCTCTTCCAGCGCTCGCGTACCGGCAAGGGCCAGGTGATCGACGCCGCGATGATCGAGGGCGCATCAATGCTGGCGGCTCCGATCCACGCCTACATGGCGGCGGGCCTGTGGAGCGACAGTCGCGGCGAGAACCTGCTCGATTCCGGCGCGCCCTTCTACGACGCCTATGAAACCGCGGACGGCCGGCATGTCGCCATCGGCTGCCTGGAGCCCCATTTTTTTGCCGAATTCGCCAGGCTGCTGCCGCTCGACCAGCGCTTTGTCGGCAGCCAATATGACAGGACATTGTGGCCCGAGATGCGCGCCGTCATTGCCGCGAGGATCAGCCAGAAGACGCGCAATGAATGGGCCGACGTCTTCGCCGCGACCGATGCCTGCGTCGCGCCGGTTCTTTCGCTGACCGAGGCCAAGGGTAACTCTCACAGTCGCGCAAGGCAAAGCTTCGTGAGGTCCGACCGGTTCGAGCGTCCTGCCCCTTCGCCACGTTTCTCGCAGGCCTCCCAGACCCTTGCCGCGGCGCCAACCGCTGCAGACCGTCAGCCGGCAAGCGTGCTGGCACGCTTCGGCATGGACGAAAGTGAAATCGAAGCCCTTGTCAGGTCCGGGCTGTTTGACCGATAACCGGAGAACAGAAATCAACTTATCCTGAAAGTGTTTCGACCAAGAAGGTGAGCGCTTTGACCGAGACCAGGAAGGATGTCATCCGCGAGACCGATGCCGAGGCCGTCAGGCTGGCGAAGACGCTGATCCGCTCGGCCCGCTTTGGCGCGCTGGCGGTGATCGAGCCTGGCACGGGCGCGCCGCTGGCAAGTCGGGTCGGCACGGCGACCGACATAGACGGCGCGCCGCTCATCCTCGTCTCGATGCTGGGCGCGCATACCGGCGCGCTTCTCGCCGATCCGCGCTGTTCGCTTCTGCTTGGCGAACCCGGCAAGGGTGATCCGCTCGCGCACCCGCGCATCACGCTGGCGTGCCAGGCGCTGCGGCTGGACCGTGGATCGGCCGAGCACCTTCGCGCCGAACGGCGCTACCTCAACAGCAACCCGAAAGCGAAGCTCTATGCCGGGCTTGGCGACTTCTCGATATTCCGGCTCGAGCCCGAACGCGCCAGCCTGAATGGTGGCTTCGGCAAGGCCTATCTTCTCGATCGCGCCGACCTGATCACCAGCGGCCCGGTCGTCGAGGAACTCGCGGCTGGCGAGCAGTCCGCGCTTGACCACATGAACGCCGACCATCGCGATGCGATTGCCATTTATGCCCACCATTTCGGCCGAGCCGAAGGCGATGGCTGGATTGTGACGGGTTTCGATCCGGACGGCATGGACCTGACTTCTGCGGATGGCGCCTGCAGGGTCTTCTTTCCGCAGCCTCTCACCGCTGCCCGCGAGTTGCGGCCCGTTCTGGTCGAGATGGCAAAGGCCGGACGCGCCGCCGGCTAGACACGGCAACGAAAGTTAATCGCCTCAGCTCAAAAGCAACTCTTGAGATTTAGATAAAATGATCTACCTTTCGTTGTAGCGCTGATTCAGCGGCGCTTCCTGACCTGAACATTGTGGAATCAGCCACCATTGCCCCCATGGTGACTGGATGAGCCAGAAAACATGGGGGATCTATGATCTCGAGCAAGCTAGTCGCCAATGCCGAATCGGCTGCAGCGTTTCTGATGCTCATGGGCAATGAAAAGCGGCTGCTGATCGTGAGCTACCTGATCGACGGCGAAATGTCGGTCGGTGCCATCGCCGAAAAAGTTCAGCTGAGCCAGTCCGCTCTGTCGCAGCATCTGGCCAAGCTGAGAGCGCTCGATCTCGTCGAGACGCGTCGCGATCGCCAGATGATCTACTATTCCTGCAAGTCCGACGCCGTGCGCGAGCTGCTTCGTATGCTGGAAGGCATTTTCGGCGACGGCGACCTGTCCCAGATGGCCTATAAGATGCGCCGCGCCGGGTCTTGACCCGCCCTATACAAAGCTCCTTACCTCGCTGACAATCTTGCCGGCGATATCTGCATGAACCTCATTCCCATCGGCCACCCGCAGGATCCGCGTGTCGCTGCCTATCTCGATATCCGCGAGCGCGATCTCATCGGTCGCCACGGGCGCTTCGTCGCCGAGGGCAAGGTGGTGCTGGATCTTCTTTTGTCGGCCGGGCGCTTCGCCGCTGAGTCAGCCCTCATTCTCGAAAACAGGTTGGCCGGCCTGGAAGGCGTCCTGCGCAAGGCGCCGGCCGGCTTTCCGGTCTATGTCGCCAGCGGCGAGGTCATGGACCGTATCGCCGGCTTCACATGCACCGCGGCATATTGGCGATCGGCGTTCGGGGTGCTCCTCAGCCGGCGCAGGCTTTGCTCGAAGCCTTGCCCGCAAGCGCGCTGGTCGTCGTTCTGGTCGGCATATCCAATCACGACAATATGGGCTCGATCTTCCGCAACGCCGCGGCCTTTGGCGCGGATGCCGTGCTTCTCGATCCAACCTGCTGCGATCCGCTCTATCGCAAGGCGATCCGCGTTTCGGTCGGGGCGGCGCTGAAGGTTGCCTTCGCGTCCTTCGGCGACACTACGAGCTTGATCGCAACGCTCGACCGGCTTGGCTTCACCCAGTTCGCGCTCTCGCCGCGCGGCGAAACCGACATTCGCGCGGCGGAAAGAACGCCTCGGCTGGCGCTCTATCTCGGCACCGAAGGCGAAGGCCTGCCCGAAGCTCTGCTCAACCGGCTGCGGACTGTACGGATCGGCATGGCGGATGGTTTCGACAGCCTGAACGTCGCTGCCGCTTCGGCCATTGCCCTGCATCACTTCTCGAAACGATAGCCGCTCAACCTGGGGGAGCGCCGCTTGGCCGACTGCCAGGATCAGTTGGTCGTGCTGGCCTTCTGCAGAGCCCTCACGCGGTCCGCGAGGCTGATGCCGCGTTCGCCGGCGCCCTGCCGCCCGTCGCGAGGAGTCGCCAAGGCTTTGGCAATGGGCGAATCCGGCCCGTCCAGCTTCATCGTCAGGTTGACGACCTCAGCCGCCAGTTCATTCATCTGCTCGCGAAGCGCCGCACCGGCGCGGCGCGCGTCGCCTGCCTGTTCGGGCCTTGCCGTTTCAAGCGCAGCGAGATCGGTCTTGAGCCGCTTGTTCTCACGCGCCAGCGCCGTCAGCCTTGACTCCAGCCGCTCCCGATCGCCCTCGAGCCTGGCGATAGCCTTGTCGATCCCTTCGACCTCGCCGGCATCGTGCGTTCCACCGTTTGCCGCGGGGGCCTGCTTTGGGCGTTCGCGCATCCGGGCAAGCTCCTTCTCGCGCCGGTCGAGCTTTTCCTCGCGGTCGGCCAGCGTCGCGAGCAGCCGTTCGACCTTCTTGTCCAGCTCGGCTGCCCGCTTCTTTTCCAACTTGAGCGCGTCTCTCGCCGCTTTGCCTTCCGTGGCGGCTTCCTGATTGCGCCTTTCCGCTTCCTTGCGCTGGCTGCGCAGCACCGCAATGTCGTTGGCGAGCTTGTCCAGTTCCGATTCGCGGGCCACGAGCTCGATCTGGCGGTTGCTGGAAGCGAAGCTGGCGTCGTCATACATCTGCTCCAGCTTTTGCAGCTCCAGCGCGCGCTTCTCAAGCGAGCGCTCCGTTTGCGCCAACTTTTCCGACAGTTTGTGCAGTTCCTCCTCGCGCTGCCGCAGCTCGGCGTTCTTTGCCTGCAGCTCGGAAATCGCCTGGTTCTTGTCCTTTGTCTCGACCGCAAGTCCTTTGAGGGCCTCGCGGCCGCGGCCGATCTCGACCAGTTGCTCGGCCGCCTTCTCCTTGAGGCTCTTGATGTTCATCTCGAGCCGGCGCGTGGTCATGGCGAATTCGGCGCGAACCCGGTCCTTCTCCGCCAGGATCTCGGCAGGTGTCAGCGGCATCGAGGCTTCGAGGCGCCTGCGCGTCAAGACGACGGCCCGCCGCCAGACGGCCGGCGCGATCAGCGACACCAGGAAGACGGCGCAGAGGAAGCCGAGTGCGAAGAACAGGACCGACTGGACCAAGATGGACTAATCCGTATGCGAAGCGGCAACCCGCCAATGCCCGACTGTGCCACCTTGGCATGGCGGAAATCCAGCGCCGCGGCAAGAGCTTGCCACGGCGCGATCAGGCTTATCCGAGCGGTTGTGACAATCCTGTCCGCTCAGAACGGATTCCAGGTCGCCCGTTCGGTAAGCTTCAGATAGCCGAGATTGACGCCGAGCCGGGCGCCGACGCCGGTACGGATCGGAACGATGAGCACCCTGTTGCTCTGCAGCACGTTGAAGCCGACGCCGGCCACGACATAGGCGGAACCGGCAACACCGCCAAAGCGGTTATAGAGGCTGCTGATGTCGTCCAGATTGTAGACCAGCATCATCACGCGCGACCCTTCGCCGCCGAAATCCCAGCCGAGCGACGGGCCTTGCCAGAACACCTTATGGTCGCCGGCATTCTTGGTGTAGAGCGTGCCCTCGCCGTAGGTCAGGCCGCCGATCAGCGCGCCGGATCCTTCTTCCCCGAGCAGATAGCCGTTGGGCAGGCCGTAGGACGCGAAGATCTTTTCGACCACGGTGGCGAGGCCGCCCGACGTCGCGCCGAAGAACTTATGGCCGGAATCGATGATCTCCTGGGCGGTATATTCCTGGGCCCGCGACGCGGAGGTCGAGAAGATGAGGACGCCCATGAGGGCGATCGTCATGGTGAGGACGCGGACGATAGTCCGGTCATAGAATCGGGAAAACATGCTTCCAATCTCCGTCAGGGAGCACTTTCGCCGACGCCTCGTACCCCTACGGCTCTTGGCGGCCGCTTCGAGATGACTATCACGGGCAAACTATGCCGTAATCCTTTTTCAACCATTAAGCTGGCGCAGGAAGATGGCGGTTCGAAGGCTGGCGGCCCGGCACAGTCCCTTTAGCCTCGTTTTCAAGGCGTAAACGCACCATTTTCGTCGACCGCGGCTGCGGGTTTGTTGATGCACAAGCGGGCGCTGTGTATTCAGAGGGCGTTGGAAAGAGCGTGATTCGCGTGGCGGGCGCGAAAATCGGTCGCTCGGCCATGAATATGTGAACTAGCAGGGATTTATCCGATGGCCGAGCTCTTCACCCTCTCCGCGCCCGATCTGGCGGCGCTTCTGTGCAGCCGCGTATGCCATGACATCATTTCGCCGGTCGGCGCCATAAACAACGGCCTCGAACTGCTCGACGAAGGCGGCGCCGACGAAGACGCCATGAAGCTGATCCGCCAGAGCGCCAGGAACGCCTCGGCGCGCCTGCAGTTTGCCCGCATCGCTTTCGGCGCCGCCGGCTCTGCCGGCATGATGATCGACACCGGCGACGCGGAGGCCGTAGCCATTGCCTTTCTGAAGAATGAGAAGCCGGAACTGGTCTGGAACGGGGCTCGCGCGCTGCTGCCCAAGAACAAAGTCAAGCTGCTGCTCAATCTCATTCTCGTCGCCAATGCCGCCATACCGCGCGGCGGCAAACTGGTGGTCACGCTGGAGAACCTCGAGACCGAGCCGCGTTTTTCGCTGTCGGCCAGCGGCCCGATGCTGCGCGTGCCGCCAAAATTCCTCGAGCTGCATTCCGGTCACAAGCCCGAAGAGCCCATCGACGCCCACTCGGTCCAGCCTTATTACACGCTGCTTTTGGCGCGTGAGGCCAACATGACGATCTCGATTCACGCGACGGCCGAAGAGATCGTGCTGTCGGCGGCCTGAAGACAACGGCCAAGAACAGGTCAAGTATTCATTCCACTGATATTTCCGCTCGCAATGCCAGAGAGGCAATCCTTACCATTGCAGGTGTATTGATTCGGCGGCGAAAAAGCGCGCAACGCGCCTCTTTGGAAAAACTTTACCTAACGGCTTTTCAGCTTCTTTACCGGATTGCTCTAAGGTGCCCCACGGTTACCGGAGGTTGCCGGTTCGGCAGATGGCAAAGAGGACCCGGAAATGAAGCGCTGCCTGTTCGTGGACGATTCGAGCGTCATCAGGAAAGTTGCAAAGCGTATCCTTGGCGGTTCGGACATCCTGGTCATCGAAGCGGCCAACGGGCTTGATGCGATCGAGATGTGCTCCACCGAAATGCCCGATGTCATCGTTGTCGACGGCGGCTTGGCCGACATGCAGGCAGTGGACCTCATTCGCCGCATCCGCGCCATCGAAAGCCCCGTCAAGCCGCAGATCCTGGTTTCGCTCGTCGAAGTCGACGTCGCTTCGATCATGCGGGCGAAACGCGCCGGCGCCCAGGGCTATCTGCTGAAGCCTTTCAACCGGGCGCAGTTACTCGAGAGCTTCCGCTCCCTGAAGATCGCAGCCTGAGCTTTTCGATATCAAAAAACGAAAAACCCGGCCAAAGCCGGGTTTTTCGTATGAATTTCTTGGCTCCGCTCAGGCGCTGACGCGGATGTCTTCAGGCTCGCGCAGCACATAGCCGCGACCCCATACAGTCTCGATATAGTTCTGGCCGCCGGAGGCCGCGTCGAGCTTCTTGCGCAGCTTGCAGATGAAGACGTCGATGATCTTCAGTTCCGGCTCGTCCATGCCGCCATAGAGATGGTTGAGGAACATTTCCTTTGTCAGCGTCGTGCCCTTGCGCAGCGAGAGCAGCTCCAGCATCTGGTATTCCTTGCCCGTCAGATGCACGCGCTGGCCACCGACCTCGACCGTCTTGGCATCGAGATTGACCACCAGGTCGCCGGTCGTGATGACCGACTGGGCATGGCCCTTGGAGCGGCGCACGATGGCATGGATGCGTGCCACCAGTTCGTCCTTGTGGAAGGGCTTGGTCATGTAGTCGTCGGCGCCGAAGCCGAGGCCGCGCACCTTGTCCTCTATGCCGGCCATGCCGGAGAGGATCAGGATTGGCGTCTTGACCTTGGAGAGGCGAAGCGTGCGCAGCACTTCGTAGCCCGACATGTCGGGAAGGTTGAGATCGAGAAGGATGATGTCGTAGTCGTAGAGCTTGCCGAGATCGACCCCTTCTTCGCCGAGATCGGTCGTATAGACGTTGAAGCTCTCCGATTTCAGCATCAACTCGATGCTTTGTGCGGTTGCACTGTCGTCTTCAATCAGCAGAACACGCATTTCATTCCCCTTTTCTGCTGCCGGACCGCGTCACGACCCGTCCGGGACCGGAGCAGTGATTGCCTGAACAGAAGGTGCCACTGACTGGTTAACAAATCCTAATTTCGTGCCGAACACGATATCAGATTTTTTAACCCCTTTCTACACCCACTTGAATCTAATAACGAATCACAGACCCAAATCGCTCATGTACCACATTAATTAGTCAGCCTAAGTGACTCCAGAGACTCGCAGGCCTGGGCTTCCCGCCGCAGCCGGAATTTTTACCCGGCCTTAAGTCCTCGCCCGTATGATTAACAATGCCCGTAAACGAATGGTTACCGCCGGCAAAAATCTTTAGGGCTTTGTTTCCCATAGCGTTGGGAAAGCCGGGGGAAACGGGTGACGCTTGGGCCTTTCCAGGCTGATGGGACGATATGCAGGTGTGCGTTTCCGGGAGTACCGAGTCATGAAGTCACGTGAAAACCTCGTTCGGCTGAAGCAGTTTCAGGTGAATGAGAAACGGCGCCAGCTGTTGCAGTTGGACATGATGATCGCCGAGTTCGAGCGCATGGCCGTCGAGTTGGAGGCGCAGATCGTCGCCGAAGAGAAAAAAGCCGGCATCACCGACATCAACCATTTTGCCTACCCGACCTTCGCCAAGGCAGCGCGCCTGCGCCGCGACAACCTCAGGAACTCGCAGGGCGACCTCGCCCAGCAGCGAACCACGGCCGAATCATTACTCGGCGAAGCTGAAGCGGAGCTTTCCAAGGCGGAGATGCTGGAATCGCGCGACAGCAAGATCCGCGACGCGGAAGTGGGCGGCCGCAGCGCCATGATCGGCTGAGTGGATCGCTATTCGCCCCAACGCCGGTGCCCGCCGGCATCGCTGTTGAAACCCGCGCCGGGACAAATCCCGCCCGCGCCCCCGCTTCAAGGCAGCACTGCCATATCGTCCTGATGGTTCGCCGATGCCCGCGCGCGGGCATCCTTGATGTCGGGCGCATGCTCTTCCGCCCATGACCGGATTTGGCTGAGCAGTCCCGCCAGGTTCTGGCCGAGCTCCGTCAGCTCATATTCAACCCGCGGCGGGATGACCGGATAGACCTCGCGCCGGACAAGGCCGTCGCGCTCGAGCACACGCAGCGTCTGGGTCAGCATCTTCGGCGTGATGCCTTCCATCTTGCGCGCCAGTTCGCCATTGCGCAGCCGGCCGCGCCTTAGCGCGCAGACGGTCAGATAAACCCATTTGCTGGCCAGCATCTCGAGCACGGTATGCGACGGGCAGGTGCGCCGGAACGCATCGTAGCCGAAGGGGGTGGAGTTATCACTATCCATGAGGTACCTATATATAGAAAAGGTACATACTAGACAACAGAATATTACTATCCAAATGATAGCGGCATATTCATTCATGGGAGACCTTGATGCGTGCCGTTATCCAGAACTCCGTCGGTGGACCCGACGTCCTTTTCGTCGCCGAGCAGCCAGACCCCTCGCCCAAGCCTGGCGAGGTGCTGGTCCGCGTCGAGGCGGCGGGCATCAACCCTGTCGATGGCGCCGTGCGCGGCGGCTTTTACCCCCTGCTTGGCGAGCCGCCTTTCATTCTCGGCTGGGATATTTCCGGAACCGTCGAGGCGCTTGGCGCCGGCGTGACCGCCTTCAAGGTCGGCGACGATGTGTTCGGCATGCCGCGCTTTCCGAAACAGGTCGGAGCCTATGCCGATCTCGCGGCCGCGCCGGCGGACGAGATCGCCATCAAGCCTGCCGGCATCGATCATGTCCACGCCGCGGCGCTGCCGCTGGCTGGCCTTACCGCCTGGCAAGGCCTCGTCCGGCACGGCCGCATTCAGTCCGGCCAGCGCGTGCTGATCCACGCCGGGGCTGGTGGTGTCGGCCATCTGGCTGTGCAGATCGCCAAAGCACGCGGCGCTCATGTCGTCTCGACCGCCAGCCCGGGCAAGCTCGACTTCGTTCGCTCGCTCGGCGCCGACGAGGTCCTCGACTACACCAAGGGTGATTTCACTGAGAAGGCCGGCGGCTTCGACCTGGTGCTGGAGACTGTCGGCGGCGACCACGCCGAGGAGTCGCTTAAGGTGCTGGGGGACGGTGGCGTGCTGGTCTCGCTGCTCAATGTCCACGACACGACAAAGGCGAAGGCAAAGGAGCGGAACATCCGCGTCGAGCGCATGTCGGTGACGCCCGACCGCGAGGGCCTTGTCGAACTCGCCAGGCTGGTCGATGCCAAGAAGCTGTCGGCCCACGTGGCGAAAGCCTTCCCGCTCGATCAGGCAGGCGCAGCCCATGCCTTCCTTGCGACCCGGCCGATCGGCAAGGTCGTGCTAACGGTCTGACCAAAGCATGTCTCCCGAAAGTGGGAGCCGGTTTCGGGACAAAGACATGCGTAAAATCAAAAACCTAGAGCGCACGGAGCGAATCTGAAAGATCGCGAGGCGCTTTAGTGCCGGTATTGCTGGATTCGCGTCGTGCGCAGCCCGGCAAGGCCATATTCGTCGATCGACGCCTGCCAGGAGAGAAATTCCTCGGTGGTGAGCTTGTAGCGCTGGCAGGCTTCCTCAAGACTGAGCAGTCCGCCGCGCACCGCCGCGACCACTTCCGCCTTGCGCCGGATAACCCAGCGCCGCGTGTTCGTCGGCGGCAGGTCGGCTATCGTTAGCGGGCTGCCGTCGGGCCCTATAACATACTTGACTCTAGGTCTAACCAGATCGGTCATTCGTACTCTCTACTAAAAACTCAAAG
>NZ_RZSL01000184.1:0-10270 GCF_003997355.1 Mesorhizobium sp. M1E.F.Ca.ET.041.01.1.1
ATCCGCGGCCCTTCCAGGAAAAATTGCCGATCTGGATCGCGATCGGCGGCACGCCGCAGTCGGCGGCACGGGCCGGCGCGCTCGGCCTGCCGCTTGCGCTTGCCATCATCGGCGGCGAGCCGGCCCGTTTCGCGCCGCTGTTCGAGATCTATCGGGAGGCGGCAAGGCGGGCCGGCAACGACCCGGCCTCGCTTGCCACCAGCCTCAACGTGCATGGCTTCATCGCCGAGACCACGGAGAAGGCGGCCGACGATTTCTACGGACCACAGGCCGAGGTGATGAACCGCATCGGCCGCGAGCGCGGCTGGGGACCGACCTCGCGGGCGCATTTCGACCACGCGCGGGGTCCAAGCGGCGCCCTGTTCGTCGGCAATCCTGAAGCTGTGGCGGAAAAGATCGTCGCCCAGCACAACATCTTCGGCAACGACCGCTTCCTCTTACAGATGGCCATCGGCGCCATGCCGCATGCCAAGATCATGAAGGCGATCGAGCTCTACGGCACCAGAGTGGCGCCGATCGTGCGCAAGGAGACGGCGAAGGCCACGCCCACCGCAGCGGCGCCCGCCTGAAGACACCGCCGACGAAGGCTCTATCTCTTTGTTTTAACGCAATTCCGGACGGAAAAGCGCCTCGCACTTTTCCTGGAATTGCTCTAACGGAACCTTGGCGCGGCGGACACGTTTTTCTCGACGATTGCACCGGTAGCGGTGCTCGACGGGAAACTGATGAAAGCCGAAACGACCGCTTCGGGCGCGAGCGTTGCCGAGAGCGTCGATCCGCCGACCGGCGCCCGCGCCGAATTGCGGCTGATGCGATCGCTGCTGATCGGCATCTTCATTCTATTGACGGTATTCGCGCTCTATTTCGCCCGCGCTTTCTTCATGCCGGTCATCCTCGCCTTCCTGCTGGCGCTGACGCTGACCCCGATCGTGCGCTTCCTGCGCAAGCACGGCATTCCCGACGCGCTGTCCGCGACGCTGCTGGTGCTGCTCTCGGTCTTCTTCGTCGCCAGCGCCGGTTATCTGCTCAGCGGCCCGGTCATCGACCTCATCAACAACACCTCGTCGATCGGCCAGCAGCTCACCGAGCGGCTGGCGCCGTTCAAGCGGCCGCTGGAAAGGGCTATCGATATCTCGCGCCAGTTGGAAGCGCTGACCGAGACCTCGCAGGAACCGGGTGTGCAGAAGGTCGCGGTGGCGTCGTCGGGCATCCTGCCCACCGCAGCCGGCAATATCTTAGGGGCAGGCACCAGCATCACCATCGTCTTCGTGCTGTCGCTGTTCCTGCTCGCCTCCGGCACCCTGTTCTACGAGAAGATCGTCCAGTCCTTCACCAGCCTCAGCCAGAAGAAGCGGGCGCTGCGCGTCGTCTATGACGTCGAGAGCGAGATCTCGCACTATTTGCTCACCGTCACGGTCATCAATGCCGGCCTCGGCACGGTGATCGGGCTTGGCCTGTGGGGGCTCGGCATGCCGAACCCGCTGGTCTGGGGCGCGGCCGCGGCGCTGCTCAATTTCCTGCCCTATGTCGGCGCGCTGATGACCATCCTCCTGGTGACGGTCATCGCGCTGATCAGCTTCGATACGATCTCCTACGCGCTGCTGGCGCCAGCCTTCGTGCTGCTGTGCGATATCGTCGAGGGCCAGTTCGTGACCCCGACGGTGGTCGGCCGGCGGCTCGAGATCAACGCGGTGGCGATCTTCATCGCCATCGCCTTCTGGTCGTGGCTGTGGGGTTTCGTCGGCGCGCTGATGGCGGTGCCGCTGCTGGTGGTCATCAAGGTTTTCTGCGACCATTTCGACGGCCTCAGCCATGTCGGCAATTTCCTGGCGGCGCAGCAGACCTTCGTCATCGACGACGAGCCGGCCGAGAACGATCACAAGGCCGCAGGCTAGGCCAGTCCCAATCCGAGGCGTGGTCCATCGTTTGCGGCCTCGGCGGGGAGTGCCTATATCGGGCCGGTCATGCCGGACCTGCCTTGATGAGCGACTTCGATCTCGACGCCTATTTCGCCCGCATCGGCTATGGCGGGCCGACCGACAGCACGCTCGTCACGCTGCGGTCGCTGCATTTGGCTCATCCGCAGGCGATCCCGTTCGAGAACATCGATGCGCTGATGGGCGTCTCGGTCGGGCTCGATCCGGCTTCGCTGCAGGACAAGATCTTCCGGCGCGGCCGCGGCGGCTACTGCTTCGAGCACAATCTGATCTTCATGCACGCGCTTGGAGCGCTGGGCTTCAATTTGAGCGGGCTCGCCGCCCGCGTGCTCTGGGGCCAGCCGGACGACGCCGTCACGGCGCGCAGCCACATGCTGCTGCGCGTCGATCTCGCCGGCAAAATCTACATCGCCGATGTGGGCTTCGGCGGCCTGACGCTGACGGCGCCGCTGCTGCTGGAGCCGGATCTCGAACAGCGGACGCCGCACGAGGCGTTCCGCATCCACGAGGCCAGCGATCATTTTCGCCTGCAGGCCAATATCGGCGACGATTGGCGCACGCTCTACCGCTTCGACATGCAGCGGGCCTACGAGGTCGACTATCAGGTGAGCAGCCATTTCCTGTCGACCCATCCGACCTCGCATTTCCTGTCGACCCTGGTCGCGGCGCGCGCCCTGCCCGACCGGCGCTACGCGCTGCGCAACAACCGGTTGTCGACCCATCATCTCGGAGGTCGCACCGAGCAGCGGGAGATCGCGAGCGCCGCCGAACTCGCCGACGTGCTGGAGAACCAGCTCGCCATCGTCATCCCCGACCGCGCCGCCTTCGAGGCGCGGCTGCGGCAGAAGACCATCATGGAGACCTGATCTATGGCAGCCCTTTCGGTTCTCGACCTGTCGCCGATAACCCTCGGCAGCAATGCCTCGCAGTCGCTGGCCAATTCGCTCGACCTTGCCCGCCATGCCGAGCGTCTGGGTTACAAGCGCTACTGGCTTGCCGAGCACCACAACATGCCGGGCATTGCAAGCGCGGCGACTTCCGTTGTCATCGCGCATGTCGCCGGCGGCACCAGGACGATCCGCGTCGGCGCCGGCGGCATCATGCTGCCCAACCATGCGCCGCTGGTGATTGCCGAGCAGTTCGGCACGCTCAACGCGCTTTTTCCGGGCCGCATCGACCTCGGCCTCGGCCGCGCGCCGGGCACCGACATGATGACGGCGCGGGCGCTGCGCCGCAATCTGGAAGCCAGCGACAACTTCCCCCAGGACGTGGTCGAGCTGATGGGCTATTTCCAGCCGGCCGAGGAAGGCCAACGCATCCGCGCGGTGCCGGGCGAAGGCCAGGACGTGCCGGTGTGGATCCTCGGCTCCAGCCTCTATGGCGCGCAGCTCGCGGCGCTCCTTGGCCTGCCCTATGCG
This sequence comes from Mesorhizobium sp. M1E.F.Ca.ET.041.01.1.1, assembly GCF_003997355.1. NCBI lineage: Bacteria > Pseudomonadati > Pseudomonadota > Alphaproteobacteria > Hyphomicrobiales > Phyllobacteriaceae > Mesorhizobium > Mesorhizobium sp. M1E.F.Ca.ET.041.01.1.1. The sequence goes on from NZ_RZSL01000184.1 coordinate 3,356, forward strand.
TTCGCCTCGCATTTCGCGCCGGCCGAACTCGACCACGCGCTGGAGGTTTATCGGACCCGCTTCCAGCCCTCGGCCCAGCTCGACAAGCCCTATGTGATGCTCGGCATCAATGTCTTCGCAGCACCCACCGACGCCGAGGCGCGGCTGCTGTTCAGCTCGCTGCAGCAGGCTTTCGTCAATCTGCGCAGCGGCCGGCCCGGGCAACTGCCGCCGCCGGTCGAAAACTATGACCGCGACCTCGATCCGGTGGCGAAGAGCATGCTTTCCCAGGCGCTGTCCTGCGCCGTCGTCGGTTCGCCGGAAACGGTCCGCCAGGGCATCGACGCCTTCGTGCGCCGCACCGGCGCCGACGAATTGATGGTGACGGCGCAGATGTTCGACCACGCGGCAAGGGTGCGCTCCTTCGAGATTCTGTCCGACGTCCACAAGTCGATGTCGCAAGCCGCCTGACCGACTCACTGGCTTTGCCTGACACACTCGTCTGCCAGCTGTTTGTTTTTACGCAATTCCGGACGGAAAACCGTTTCACACTTTTCCTGGAATTGCTTTAAGGGCAGGCCACCCTCCTTAAGCGCGAGCCTTCCCCGTGACCGACGATCTCGACCAGCGCATGCATTTCGCCATCGATCTGGCGCGCCGCGCCGGCGAGCTTGGGCTGAGATATTTTCGCGATCTCGAAAATCTTACCATCGAGAGCAAGGGCCATCAGGACCTGGTCTCCGACGGCGACCGGAACGTCGAGCTCTTCATCCGCGCGGCCATCGCCGAAGCCTATCCGAATGATGGCATCGTCGGCGAGGAGCATGCGCCGGTGACCGGCAGGACCGGCCATGTCTGGGTGATCGATCCGATCGACGGCACCGCCAATTTCGTGCGCGGCATTCCCGCCTGGTGCGTGGTGATCGCCTGCGCCAAGGACGGCGAGACCATCGTCGGCGTCATCCATGAGGCTTCCACCGGCGAGACCTTCCACGGCCGCCTTGGCGGCGGCGCCTTCGTCAACGGCCGGCCGATCAAGGCGAGCGCCGCCACCTCGCTTTCCGAAGGCTCGGTCGGAACCGGGCTTTCGAACCGTGCGGCCACGGAACATGTGGCGGTGCTGATCAGCATGATCATGGCCGAAGGCGGCGTCTTCTTCAGAAACGCTTCCGGCGCGCTGATGCTTGCCTACGCGGCAGCCGGCCGGCTGCTCGGCTATGTCGAGGAACACATGAATGCCTGGGACTGCCTTGCCGGCATGCTTCTGGTCGAAGAGGCGGGCGGCACGGTGCTGAAGCCGGACCCGAGGACGGTCGTCAGCCAGGGGACGCAAGTGATCGCTGGCGGAAGCAACATCTTCCCGAAGCTGCGCGCGCTTTGCACGGAGGCGTTCCGAAACTAGTCGGTATTGGAGCGGCCGCGGGAAGACCGCAACGCGGCATCTATATGACGATCACCTTGGTGCCGATTGGGGCGCGGTCGTAGAGATCGATGATGTCCTGGTTCATGAGGCGGATGCAGCCCGCCGACACTGCCTTGCCGATGGACCACCATTCGGGGCTGCCGTGCAGGCGATATCCGGTGTCACCCTTCTCATTGTAGAGATAGAGCGCCCGCGCGCCGAGCGGGTTCATAAGTCCGCCTTCCATATGGGCCGGTATGATGTGGCCCCGGTTGCGCTCGCGCACGATCATCTGGGACGGCGCGCTCCAATCGGGCCATTCGCGCTTCCTCGCGACGTGCGCGGTGCCATGCCACTCGAAGCCCGCCTTGCCGACGCCGATGCCGTAGCGCAGCGCCTGACCGTCTCCCAGCACGTAGTAGAGGAATTTCGCTCCTGTATCGACAATGATGGTGCCGGGCGCCTCGTCGGTTGCATAAGGCACCGTCTGCCGATGGAGTTTCTGGTCGACCTTGTAGATCGGAACCGGCGGGATGCGGAAACCGGCGTCGGTGAGGCCGCCATAGGCTAAGGGAGAACTCTGCAACCCACCGCCTGTGGTGCAGCCGGAGAATGCGAGCATCCCGGCAAGTACCACGATCAGGATCGATTTCGCGCGCATGATCCAAGCCGGCGCTCGTGCCAGCGATCTGCCTTATCCTGCCTTATTCGTAGTCCCGCATGCCTCGCTTGCCAAGCGTTCTATCTTCTCCGCCGGCTGATTGCCGGCACATGGCGGCAAAAGATGTTTTCAGGCTTATTCGCGACCCAAAGTCACGCCCCCAGGGCAAAGCTTCTCCCGCCCGCCATGCGGCTGATGCATGACGACGATGTTCCGTTCGGGAAAAATCCTGTCTGGGCAATGAGATAGGGCAAATCCGGATCGACCCCGGCTGGTGACGGGCCGGCTCGGTTCCCGAGCCCCTGCCGGACAGCAGCCACCTTGCGCAGAATGCTTGCGCGCCGTGCCGCCTGTTCTTATATACGCGCCAGCCGTCCGGCCTTGAAAATCCGGGACCGTGGCGGAATTCTTGTGAACAGGGGCTTTCGTCGGAACGCCTTATCAGGGTCCTGAGAGCCTGCTTAGCGGAGAGACTAGAACAATGGCAAAAGTTATCGGTATCGACCTCGGAACCACCAACTCCTGTATCGCCATCATGGACGGCAAGGAGCCCAAGGTTATCGAGAATGCGGAAGGCGCGCGCACGACCCCTTCCATCGTCGCCATCAACAGCGACGGAGAACGCCTCGTCGGCCAGCCGGCCAAGCGCCAGGCGGTCACCAATCCTGAAAACACCATCTTCGCGGTCAAGCGCCTGATCGGCCGCCGCTATGACGATCCGGTGACGGAGAAGGACAAGAAGCTTGTCCCCTACAAGATCGTCAAGGGCGACAACGGCGACGCCTGGGTCGAGGCCGGCGGCAAGAAGCAGTCGCCCAGCCAGATCTCGGCCATGATCCTGCAGAAGATGAAGGAAACGGCGGAAGCCTATCTCGGCGAGAAGGTCGAGAAGGCGGTCATCACCGTTCCGGCCTATTTCAACGACGCCCAGCGCCAGGCGACCAAGGACGCCGGCAAGATCGCCGGCCTCGAGGTGCTGCGCATCATCAACGAGCCGACGGCGGCGGCGCTCGCCTACGGCCTCGAGAAGAAGGACGGCAAGACCATCGCCGTCTATGACCTTGGCGGCGGCACCTTCGACATTTCGGTGCTGGAAATCGGCGATGGCGTCTTCGAGGTGAAGTCGACCAATGGCGACACCTTCCTCGGCGGCGAGGACTTCGACATGCGCCTGGTCGAGTACCTGGCGGCCGAGTTCAAGAAGGAACAAGGCATCGATCTGAAGAACGACAAGCTCGCTTTGCAGCGCCTGAAGGAGGCTGCCGAAAAGGCCAAGATCGAGCTGTCGTCGACGACGCAGACCGAGATCAACCTGCCCTTCATCACCGCCGATGCCACCGGGCCGAAGCACCTGACGATGAAGCTCACCCGGGCGAAGTTCGAGAGCCTGGTCGAGGATCTCGTGCAGCGCACGATCGACCCCTGCAAGGCGGCGCTCAAGGACGCCGGCCTGAAGGCGGGCGAGATCGACGAAGTGGTCCTGGTCGGCGGCATGACCCGCATGCCCAAGATCCAGGAGATCGTGAAGCAGTTCTTCGGCAAGGAGCCGCACAAGGGTGTCAATCCGGATGAGGTCGTGGCGCTCGGCGCCGCCATCCAGGCCGGCGTGCTGCAGGGCGACGTCAAGGACGTGCTCTTGCTCGACGTGACGCCGCTGTCGCTCGGCATCGAGACGCTGGGCGGCGTGTTCACCAGGCTGATCGAGCGCAACACCACGATCCCGACCAAGAAGAGCCAGGTGTTCTCGACGGCCGAGGACTCGCAGTCGGCGGTGACCATCCGCGTCTTCCAGGGCGAGCGCGAGATGGCGGCCGACAACAAGCTGCTCGGCCAGTTCGACCTGGTCGGCATTCCGCCGGCCCCGCGCGGCGTGCCGCAGATCGAGGTCACCTTCGACATCGACGCCAACGGCATCGTCAATGTCTCGGCCAAGGACAAGGGCACCGGCAAGGAGCACCAGATCCGCATCCAGGCGTCCGGTGGCCTGTCCGACGCCGACATCGAGAAGATGGTGAAGGACGCCGAGGCCAATGCCGATGCCGACAAGAAGCGCCGTGCCCTCGTCGAGGCCCGCAACCAGGCCGAGTCGCTGGTGCATTCGTCCGAAAAGTCGCTGAAGGAGTATGGCGACAAGGTCTCGGAGGCCGACCGTACCGCGATCGCCGACGCGATCGCGGCGCTGAAGACCGCCGCCGAGGGCGACGATGCAGCCGACATCGAGGCCAAGTCGCAGTCACTTGCCGAAGCTTCGATGAAGCTTGGCCAGGCCATGTACGAGGCCTCGCAGAAGGAAGCGGCCGAAGCCGACGCCAAGGCGGATGCCGCCAAGGATTCGGACGTGGTCGACGCCGACTTCGAGGAAATCGACGAAGACGACGACAAGAAGAAGTCGGCCTGAGCCGGCCGACGGCAGATCATGCGCACGACCCCAAAATCGGTATCGATTTTGGAAAGGATCATGCGCCAATTCAAAAGCGCTACAGCGTCCTTTGCGGGTCCGAGAGGACGCGCGGCGCTGTAGAAAGCCCGGCGCAGAGCCGGGCTTTTTTGCAACCCTGGGCGAAAAAGTGACGGAAAACATGGGCCGAGCCGGGCTCGCTACTAGCATCCGGGCAGCATCGCTCCTAAATCCAACAACGTGCCGGCAAACGACGCAACAATGCTTGAAGACATTGAGCATCCGGACCGCGGGAAAAAATGAAAGCTGATTTCTACGAAACCCTGGGCGTGCAAAAAGGCGCCGACGACAAGGAGCTCAAGAGCGCTTTCCGCAAGCTCGCCATGCAGTTCCATCCCGACCGCAATCCCGGCGACCACGCCTGCGAGCACAAGTTCAAGGAAATCAACGAGGCCTACGAGACGCTGAAGGACCCGCAGAAGCGCGCGGCCTATGACCGTTTCGGCCACGCCGCCTTCGAGCAGGGCGGCATGAACGGCGCCGCGCACGGCTTCGGCGCCGGCGGTTTCGCCGACATCTTCGAAGACATTTTCGGCGACATGATGGGCGGCCGCCAGCGCCGCTCGTCAGGCGGCCGCGAGCGCGGGGCGGACCTGCGCTACAATATGGAGATCTCGCTCGAGGAGGCATTCTCCGGCAAGACGGCGCAAATCCGTGTGCCGGCCTCCATTTCCTGCTCGGAATGCTCAGGGACCGGCGCCAAGCCTGGAACGCAGCCGGTCACCTGCGCCATGTGCCACGGCCACGGCAAGGTGCGCGCCACGCAAGGCTTCTTCTCGATCGAGCGCACCTGCCCGCAATGCCATGGCCGCGGCCAGACGATCAAGGACCCCTGCTCGAAATGCGCCGGACAGGGCCGCGTCACCGAGGAGCGTTCGCTGTCGGTCAACATCCCCGCCGGCATCGAGGACGGAACCCGCATCCGGCTTGCCAATGAGGGCGAGGCCGGCCTGCGCGGCGGTCCTTCCGGCGACCTCTACATCTTCCTCGCGGTCAAGCCGCACGAATTCTTCCAGCGCGATGGCGCCGACCTCTATTGCAAGGTGCCGATCTCGATGACGACCGCCGCCCTTGGCGGCTCGTTCGAGGTCACCACGCTCGACGGCACGCAGACCAAGGTGAAAGTGCCGGAAGGCACCCAGAACGGCCGCCAGTTCCGGCTGAAGGGCAAGGGCATGCCGGTGCTGCGCCAGCCCAATGTCGGCGACCTCTACATCCAGACGGCGGTCGAAACGCCGCAGAACCTGTCGCGCCGCCAGCGCGAACTGTTGGAAGAGTTCGAGCAGCTCTCGTCGAAGGACAACTCGCCCCAGTCGAGCGGCTTCTTCGCCCGCATGAAGGACTTTTTCGAGTCCTTTGGCGACAGCTGACCGTTATCCGGCAACATTCCCGAGCGTCATCAACACCTTATGCCAGGTTGACGCCTTGCCTTGTTCCACCTAGCTGATAAGTAGCGGGTGGGGAGCGTTGAGGAGAGCTCGCATGGCACGTGGTCCCGGGTTGCGCAAAGCGCTGGCGGAAAAATTCGACGACGAGCTGAAGTTCTTCAAAGGCTGGATCGACATGCCGAAGGCGGTCGGCTCGATCGTCCCCACCAGTTCGATCACCGCCCGCAAGATGGCCTCGATCGTCAACCCGAAATCGGGACTGCCGGTGCTCGAGGTCGGACCAGGCACCGGCGTCATCACCCGGGCCATCCTGGCCCAGGGCGTGAAGCCGGAAAATCTCTACGCGATCGAATACTCGACCGACTTCGTGCGCCACCTGCGCCGGCTCTATCCGCGCGTCAACGTCATCGAGGGCGACGCCTTCAACCTCGACGCCACGCTCGGCGACAAGCGCGACATGGTGTTCGATTCGGTCGTTTCCGGCGTGCCGCTGCTCAACTTCCCGGTCGCCCAGCGCATCGCCTATATCGAAAGCCTGCTCGACCGCATCCCGGCCGGCCGGCCGATCGTGCAGCTGACCTATGGCCCGCTGTCGCCGATCCCGCCCGGCCGCGGCAATTACAAGGTCAAGCATTTCGACTTCATCATCCGCAACATCCCGCCGACGCAGCTCTGGATCTACCGGCGCGAAGGGCATTAGACGAGAAGGGAGTAGGGGGGTAAGGCAGTAGGGGAGTAGGGGAATGAACGGCTCGATTTCCGGACTTTTCCCTACTCCCCTACTGCCCTATTCCCCTACTCCCCTATTTCTCCCGGGTGGCCGATGGCAGTGATCCCAAGAATTCTCGTCTTCGCCGGCTCGATCCGCACCGGTGCCTTCAGCGGCAGGACGGCCGACGTGGCGCAGAAGGAACTCGCCATGCAGGGCGCCGAGGTGACCCGCATCTCGCTCGGCGACTATCCGCTGCCGATCATGGACGAGGACCTGGAGAAGGAAAAAGGTATCCCCGAGAATGCCGTGAAGCTC
>NZ_RZSL01000185.1:0-10227 GCF_003997355.1 Mesorhizobium sp. M1E.F.Ca.ET.041.01.1.1
ATCACCGTCTGCAGGCGTCTGGCGCCGATGTTCTCGACGCTGGCGTTGAGCTCGACGGCAATGCCGGCCAGCGAATCGATGGCATCGTCAGTGAAGACGAGATCGACGCCTTCGGTCTTCATCAGCGCGATGTACTGCTTGATGAGGCTGGCCTCGGTCTCGGTGAGGATGCGGACGAAGTCCTCCTTCTCCAGCGCGCGCAGCTCGACGCGGATCGGCAGGGGGCCCTGCAGCTCCGGCAGCAGGTCCGAGGGCTTGGAGACATGGAACGCGCCCGAGGCGATGAACAGGATATGATCCGTCTTGATCGGCCCGTATTTGGTCGCAACCGTCGTGCCTTCGACCAGCGGCAGCAGATCGCGCTGCACGCCTTCACGTGAAACGCCGGCGCCGACGCCGCCCTCGCGCGAGGCGATCTTGTCGATCTCGTCGATGAAGACGATGCCGTCATTCTCGGCCGATTCCAGCGCCTGGCGCACCACCTCGTCCTGGTCGAGCAGCTTGTCGGACTCGTCATTGACCAGCAGCGAATAGGAGTCGCGCACCGTCGTCTTGCGCATCTTGGTCCTGCGGCCGCCCATCGCCTTCGACAGCATGTCGTTGATGTTGAGCACGCCGATATTGCCGCCCGGCATGCCGGGAATCTCGAAGCCCGGCATGCCGCCGGTGCCGGTGTCGGCCACCTCGATCTCGATCTCCTTGTCGTCGAGCTCGCCGTCGCGCAACTTCTTGCGGAAGCTGTCGCGCGTGGCCGGGCTCGCCGTCTTGCCGACAAGCGCCTCCAGCACGCGCTCCTCGGCGTTGACCTGGGCGCGCGCGCTGACGTCCTCGCGCATCTTCTCGCGCGTCAGGCCGATGGCGACCTCGACGAGGTCGCGCACGATCTGCTCGACGTCGCGGCCGACATAGCCGACCTCGGTGAACTTGGTGGCCTCGACCTTGACGAAGGGCGCGCCGGCAAGGCGAGCCAGGCGGCGCGAGATCTCGGTCTTGCCGACGCCGGTCGGGCCGATCATCAGGATGTTCTTCGGCATCACCTCTTCGCGCATCTGGCCTTCGAGCTGCTGGCGGCGCCAGCGGTTGCGCAAGGCAATCGCCACGGCGCGCTTGGCGTCCTTCTGGCCGATGATGAAGCGGTCGAGTTCCGAAACGATTTCGCGGGGAGAGAAGGTGCTCATGATACTCAAATTCCACTTTGCCACTGCTTGATGGACTCGAACGGATGCAGCAGCATGATCACGTTGAGCGTCAGATTGTCCCGGATGATGTAGCCCGTGCCGAACTCGAAGATGAGCGCCAGGGCCACGATCACCCATATAGGAAGCTTTCGCGCCATCACAAATCCCAGCACCATGAACAGCGTGTCGGACACCGAGTTGATGACGCTGTCGCCGTAATAGTTGAGCGAGATGGTGCCGGAGCGGTAGCGGTCAATGATGAAGGGGCTGTTTTCCAAAATCTCCCAGCCGCCTTCGATGAGGACGGCGAAGGCAAGCCTCAGCCCGACCGGCGAGCGCGGGAACAGGAACCAGGCCAGCGCGTAGAACAGGAAGCCGTGGATTATGTGCGAAAAGGTGTACCAGTCGGCGATGTGCTGTGAATTCTCCGAGCTGTTCACCACGCCGTGCCAGAGCTTGACATAGCCGCAGGTGCAGATCGGCGGGTGACCCATGCCATAGAGAACGCCGGCCTGGAAAATCACCAGAGCGAGCACGAGCAGAAGGCCCATGCGCCACGAGTCTTCATAGGCGGAAAGCGTCTTGTCTTGCCCGGATGCGGTCATGCGGTCAGTCCCCCTCCTGCGTGTCGGTCTCGGCCGCATCGACGGCCATCAGCACGACGTCCCCATATTCCGATTGCCTGCGGCCGATCGGCCTGAAGCCGGCCTTTTCATAGGCGCGGATGGCGCGGCCGTTGTCCGGATGCGGATCGATGATGACGCGCGGCGCGCCTTCCTCGAAAAGCTCTTCCACGAATTGGCGAACGATCGCCGGGCCGTGGCCGATGCCGACCAGCTCCGGCGGGCCGATCGACAGATCGATGCCCAGCGTGCCGAAGGGCTGGTCGGCATAAGGATGATCATCTTCCAGATGCGGATCGTAGCTCTGCAGATAGGCGACCGGCCTGCCGTCGAGCTCGACGATCAGCGGCTCCACCGAAACCGAGGAGAGATGTGCGCGGATCTCGGCGATCTCCTTTTCCGGATCGTCCCACCATTCGGCGACATGAGGCTCGGCGAGCCAGCCGGCGATCATCGGCAGGTCCGCTTCGGTGACCGGCCGGAAATCATAGCTAATTGTCTGTTTGACCATGATCTTTTCCAAAAACCGGTTCCCACCTTTTGGGATCATGGCCGGCTGGCTCAGGCGGCATCGAGCGTTTCGACGACGAAGTTGCTGTTCGTGTAGACGCAGATGTCGGCCGCGATCTGCATCGCCTTGCGGGCGATCTCCTCGGCGTCCTTGTCGGTATCCATCAACGCGCGGGCGGCGGCCAGCGCATAATTGCCGCCGGAGCCTATGGCCATGACGCCATGCTCGGGCTCGAGCACGTCGCCGGTGCCGGTCAGCGCCAGCGAGACCGACTTGTCGGCGACCAGCATCATGGCTTCCAGGCGGCGCAGATAGCGGTCGGTGCGCCAGTCCTTGGCGAGCTCGACGCAGGCGCGCGTCAACTGGTCGGGATATTGCTCGAGCTTGGCTTCGAGGCGTTCAAGCAGGGTGAAGGCGTCGGCGGTGGCGCCGGCGAAACCGGCAATGACGCTGCCGCCCTTGCCGATGCGGCGCACTTTCTTGGCATTGCCTTTCATGATGGTCTGGCCAAGGCTGACCTGGCCGTCGCCGGCGATCACAACCTTGTTGCCCTTGCGCACGCTGATGATGGTCGTGGCGTGCATGGTGAGTTCATTCGACATTTCCAGCTCCGATTCGCGCTATCCCTTTGAAAGGCGATCGGCGCGGTACGAGTGACTTTTGATTGCCATATGTATGCATGAGGCGAGTGAATGCAAACCGCCCCGCAGCAAGGCCGATACCGTCCGGAAAGGCAACTGGCAATCGCCGGATCATGCTGATAGAAGGCTTTCGTTTTCAAGCCCAAGCCCCCTAGGCAAGGACAGTTAGGACAGATTGATGCCGCCCCGTTCCGCAGAAATCAGCCGCAAGACCAAGGAAACCGAGATTTCGGTGTCGCTTCATGTCGACGGCAAGGGCAAATCCGAAATTGCGACGGGCGTCGGCTTCTTCGACCATATGCTCGACCAGCTGTCGCGCCATTCGCTGATCGACATGACGGTGAAGGCCAAGGGCGACCTGCACATCGACGATCACCACACCGTCGAGGATACCGGCATCGCGATCGGCCAGGCGCTGAGCAAGGCCTTGGGCGAGCGGCGCGGCATCATGCGCTATGCCTCGATCGACCTTGCCATGGACGAGACGCTGACCCGGGCGGCGGTCGATGTATCCGGCAGGCCGTTCCTGGTCTGGAACGTCGCCTTCTCGTCGCCGAAGATCGGCACCTTCGACACCGAGTTGGTGCGCGAATTCTTCCAGGCGCTGGCGCAGAATGCCGGCATCACGCTGCATGTGACCAATCACTACGGCGCCAACAATCATCACATCGCGGAAACCTGCTTCAAGGCTGTGGCGCGGGTGCTGCGCGCGGCGCTGGAGCCCGACCCGCGTCAGCCGGATGCGGTGCCCTCCACCAAGGGATCCCTGAAAGGATAGCCCTATGGCCATCTATGTCGTGATGGAGCGGCCGGCCGGGAGCAACAAGGCCGAGGATGCGGTCTTGGTGCGCGATGGCTTCACCTGGCTCGGTTTCCTGTTGTCGCCGGTCTGGCTCGCCTGGCACCGGTTGTGGATCGAGGCCTTGCTCACCTTCGCGGTCGCGGCGATCCTGTCGGTGCTCGGCGAAAAGCTCGGCCTCGAATGGGCTGGCTCGGCCCTGTCGCTCCTGGTGTCGCTTTATATCGGGCTCGAAGGACAGGGCCTGCGGATATCGGCACTCCGCCGCCGGGGCTGGCGGGAATGGGGCGTGGTCGAGGCCGGCAATCTTGGCGGCGCCGAGGCGCGCTACGTGCTGGAAGCCGAAGGGCAAGAGGAAGAGCCGGCGCCCATGCCGCGCATCGTTCCCGATACGAACCAGGCGCGTCCGGCGCAGACAGGCATGGCGCTGGGGCTGACCCATACGCCGGGAAGGCCCTGACATGCGGGTGGCGATCATCGACTACGGCTCGGGCAATCTGCGCTCGGCCACCAAGGCCTTCGAGCGCGCGGCACACGAGGCCGGCATTGCCGCGACCATCGATCTGACGGCCGATGCCGAGCGGGTGCGCAGCGCCGACCGCATCGTGCTGCCGGGCGTCGGCGCCTATGCCGACTGCGCCGCCGGCCTGCATGCCGTTGCCGGCATGTGGGAAGCGGTGGAGGAGGTGGCGATAGCCAAGGCGCGGCCGTTCCTCGGCATCTGCGTCGGCATGCAATTGATGTCGGAACGCGGCCTGGAGAAGACGATCACCAAGGGGCTCGGCTGGATCGCGGGCGACGTCAAGGAAATCACGCCCAGGGATCCGGCGCTGAAGATTCCGCAGATCGGCTGGAACACGATCGAGGTCACGCGCAAGCATCCGCTGTTTTCGGGCATCGAGACCGGCCCGAAAGGGCTGCATGCCTATTTCGTCCATTCCTATCATCTTGACGCGAAGAACCCTGACGAGGTGCTGGCCGTCGCCGACTATGGCGGGCCGGTGACGGCGGCGGTCGCGCGCGACAACCTCGCCGGCACGCAGTTCCATCCCGAAAAGAGCCAGGCGCTCGGCCTGGCGCTGATCACCAATTTCCTGAAATGGAGGCCCTAGAGATGAGCAAGAAGGGCTATTGGATCGCCATGATCGACGTCCGCGACCCGGGCGCCTACAAGAACTACATCGAGGCCAACGCAAAGGCCTTCGCCAAATATGGTGCCAAGTTTCCGGTCCGGGCCGGACGCTACACAAATCCGGAGGGGCCAACGGGGAACCGCCATGTGGTGGTGGAGTTCGACTCCTATGAGACGGCGCTCGCCTGCTATCACTCGCCGGAGTACCAGGAAACCTTGAAATTCCGGCTGGCGGCGTCGACCGGCCATTTCGTCATCGTCGAGGGCGCCTGACCGTGATTCTGTTTCCGGCAATAGACCTCAAGGACGGCAAATGCGTGCGCCTGAAGCACGGCGAAATGGCGACCGCCACGATCTACAACGACGATCCGGCGGCACAGGCGAGAGCCTTCGAGGAGCAAGGTTTCGAGTGGCTGCACGTCGTCGACCTCAACGGCGCCTTCAAAGGCCAGAGCGTCAACTCCGCGGCGGTCGGCGCCATCCTCAAGGCGACGAAGAACCCGGTGCAGCTTGGCGGCGGCATCCGCACGCTGGCGCAGATCGAGGACTGGCTGGACCGCGGCCTGGCGCGCGTCATCCTGGGCACGGTGGCCGTACGCGAGCCCGAGCTGGTGAAGGAGGCCTGCAAGGCCTTTCCCGGCAGAATAGCGGTGGGCATCGACGCGAAGGGCGGCAAGGTCGCCGTCGAGGGCTGGGCGGAAGCCTCTGAGCTTGGCGTCATCGAGCTGGCGAAGAAATTCGAGGGCGCGGGTGTGGCCGCCATCATCTACACCGACATCGACCGCGACGGCGTGCTCTCTGGCATCAACTGGGATTCGACGATCAGCCTCGCCGAGGCGGTGTCGATCCCGGTGATCGCCTCCGGCGGACTGGCCTCGATCGCCGACATCGTGCGCATGACCATGCCCGATGCCAAGAGGCTCGAAGGCGCGATCTCCGGCCGCGCGCTCTATGACGGGCGCGTCGACCCGGCGGAGGCACTGGCGATCCTGCGCGGCGAGGGGACGGAGGCAGAATAGTGAACATCTCCATCATCCTGGCGTCCTATGACAGCGGCCACTATCACGGCGGCTGCGGCCAGGGTCCCGACGCCTTGATCTCCGGCGGGCTGGCCGAGGCGCTGAAGCTCGCCGGCCACGACGTCGAAGTTCAAGAGATCGGCCAGTTGGTCGAGGATGAGCAGGAGCGCGAGATCGCAACGGGATTTGCCGTCTGCAACGCCGTGTCGGGCGAGGTCCGCATAGCGCTGGACAAGGGCCGGTTTCCGATCGTGCTCGCCGGCAATTGCCTGACCAGCGCGGGTGCGGTGGCCGGTGAAGGCGCGGACGCCATCATCTGGGCCGACCAGCATGGCGACCTCAACACGCCCGATACGTCCACCTCCGGCTTTCTCGACGGCATGGCGCTGGCGACCGTGCTCGGCCTGTGCTGGCGGCGGATGGCGGCACAGATTCCGGGGTTCAAGCCGATCGATCCGGTCCGCTGCGTGCTGGTCAACGCCCGCGACCTCGACCCGGCGGAGAGTGAATTGCTGGAGACGCTGCCGATCACCCGCACCGAGTGCCCGGACTGGTCAGGCGCCGCGCAGAAGTTGAAGGCCACCGGAGCCGAGCGGGTCCACATGCATATCGATCTCGACGTTCATGACCCCGAGGAGCTGCAAGCCAATCGCTACACCACGCCAGGCGGTCCGGCGCCCGATGAGGTTCGCACCGCGATGTGCGGCCTCGCCGGCCCTCTGAGCATCGCCGGCCTCACCATCTCCGCTTACGATCCGGCATTCGACGCCAAGGGCGAGGTGCCGCCGCTGGTCGGCGAGCTGGTGGTCGATCTGCTTTCCACCATGGAGGGCCGCTGATGCTGAAGGCCCGCGTCATTCCCTGCCTCGACGTCAAGAACGGCCGCGTGGTGAAGGGTGTCAACTTCGTCGACCTGATCGACGCCGGCGATCCGGTCGAGGCCGCCAAGGCCTATGACGCGGCGGGCGCCGACGAGCTCTGCTTCCTCGACATCACCGCCTCGTCCGACGATCGCGAGACGATCTTCGATGTCGTCGCCCGCACGGCCGAACAATGTTTCATGCCGCTCACCGTCGGCGGCGGCGTGCGCCAGGTGGCCGACATCCGCAAGCTGCTTCTGGCCGGGGCCGACAAGGTGTCGATCAACACGGCGGCTGTGAAGAACCCGGACTTCGTCGCGGAAGCCGCCGACAAGTTCGGCAACCAGTGTATCGTCGTCGCCATCGACGCCAAGAAGGTGTCGGCGGCCGGCGAGGCCGACCGCTGGGAGATCTTCACCCATGGCGGGCGCGAGAAGACCGGCATCGACGCGGTCGAATTCGCCAGACGAATGGTCGATCGCGGCGCCGGCGAGATCCTGCTTACCTCGATGGACCGCGACGGCACCAAGGCCGGCTACGACATCGCGCTCACCCGCGCCATCGCCGACGCCGTGCGCGTGCCGGTCATCGCTTCGGGCGGTGTCGGCACGCTTGATCACCTGGTCGAAGGCATCCGCGACGGCCATGCCGGTGCCGTGCTTGCCGCCTCGATCTTCCATTTCGGCACCTACAGCATCGCCGAAGCCAAGGCGCATATGGCTAAAGCCGGCATTCCTATGCGGCTGGACTCGGCCGTCCATCGGACTTAAAGCATGATCCCGGAAAGTGGGAACCGGTTTTCGGAAAAGATCATGCTTAAACAAACAGATAGATGACTGCTATGGCTCAATTTTCGCTCGCCGAGCTGGAATCGATCATCCATCAGCGCGCCCATTCCGGCGACACCGAGTCATGGACGGCGAAACTCTTCGCCAAGGGCATGGACAAGGCGGCGCAGAAGCTCGGCGAGGAAGCGGTCGAGACCGTGATCGCCGCCATTCGCGGCGACAGGCAGGCCCTCGTTTCGGAAAGCGCGGATCTTATATATCATTGGCTTGTCGTCCTTGGCATTGCGGGCGTCCCGCTGGACGACGTGCTGAAGGAGCTCGAGGGCCGAACCGGCCGCTCGGGCATCGCCGAGAAGGCGTCCCGGCCCCGGGACTGATCGCAAGAGACGGATAGAGCATGATGTCGCCCGAAAACCGCTTCGCACTTTTCGGCATCATGCTCTAGGAGGGCAGGAGACTCGATGGACCAGCTTGCTCCTACCGAGAAATATTCCCCCTATCGCTTCTTCTCGGCCGAGCAATGGTCGCAATTCCGCGCCGACACGCCGCTCACGCTTACCGAGGACGAGATCGACCGGCTGCGCTCGCTCAACGACCCGGTCGACCTCGAAGAGGTCAAGCGCATCTATCTGTCGCTGTCCCGCCTGCTTTCGGCGCATGTCGAGGCGAGCCAGCTTCTGTTTCGGCAGCGCCAGGCCTTTTTCAACGCGCAGGACATCGTCAAGACGCCGTTCATCATCGGCATCGCCGGCTCGGTCGCGGTCGGCAAATCGACCACGGCCCGCGTGTTGAAGGAATTG
The DNA here is from genome assembly GCF_003997355.1 of Mesorhizobium sp. M1E.F.Ca.ET.041.01.1.1. Classification (NCBI taxonomy): domain Bacteria; kingdom Pseudomonadati; phylum Pseudomonadota; class Alphaproteobacteria; order Hyphomicrobiales; family Phyllobacteriaceae; genus Mesorhizobium; species Mesorhizobium sp. M1E.F.Ca.ET.041.01.1.1. The sequence goes on from NZ_RZSL01000185.1 coordinate 8,352, forward strand.
CTGGCGCGCTGGCCGTCGAGCCCGAAGGTCGATCTCATCACCACCGACGGCTTCCTTTTGCCCAACGAGATCCTGCGCCGCGACAATCTGATGGAGCGCAAGGGCTTCCCCGACAGCTACGACGTCGGCGCGCTGCTCAGGTTCCTTTCGGGCATCAAGTCGGCGCAGCGCAATGTCCGCGCGCCCGTCTATTCGCACCTGACCTACGACGTCATTCCCGGCGAATTCGTCACCATCGACAGGCCGGACATACTGATCTTCGAAGGCATCAACGTCTTGCAGCCGGGGAAGCTGCCCAAGGACGGCAAGATCGTGCCGTTCCTGTCGGACTTCTTCGACTTCGCCATCTATATCGATGCCGACGAGAAGCTGATCCACCAGTGGTATATCCAGCGCTTCATGCGGCTGCGCGAGACCGCCTTCCGCAACCCGGACTCCTTCTTCCACCGCTATTCGCAGCTTTCGCAGGACGCCGCGCGCGCCATCGCCGAGGGCCTGTGGACCAACATCAACCTGAAGAACCTGCGCGAGAACATCCTGCCGACGCGGGCGCGGGCCGACCTCATCCTGCGCAAGGGCGCCAACCACCTGGTCGAAGAGGTGGCACTGCGGAAGCTTTGAAATTCAACGCATAACTTAAAGCCATCTTAACCCCGGCCTTTCTATTGTCGTGCCCAATCGGCGGGCTTGGGCAGACTATGAACGCGCCATTTCTTCACATCGATCGCACGACGCCGGACCGCCTCGCCCGCCCGAAGAACGGGTTGGCGACGATCACGTTGATCATACCGGTTCACAATGAGGAAGCCGCGATCGCGCCATTCCTGAAGGCCGTGCGCGAGGCCATCGACCCGCTGCGCGAGCGTGCCGCTTTCGAGTTCATTTTCGTCAACGACGGCAGCAACGACGCGACGCTGGAGCGGCTGATCGAGGCACAGCATGCCGATCCGCGTATCAAGGTAATCGACCTGTCGCGCAATTTCGGCAAGGAGGCCGCGCTGACCGCCGGCCTCGACTGCTGCGACGCCGATGCTGCAATACCCATGGATGTCGATCTGCAGGACCCGCCGAGCGTTATTCCGCTTCTCATCGAAAAATGGCGCGAGGGCTTCGAGGTCGTGCTCGCCAAGCGTGCCAGCCGCGCAAGCGACAGTTTGCTCAAGCAGCATTCCGCATCGATGTTCTACCGTATCCACAACTGGATCGCGCAGCAGAAGATCCCGCATGATGTCGGCGACTTCCGGCTGATCGACCGTCAGGTGATCGAGGCGCTGCGTGCCTTGCCGGAACGCCGCCGCTTCATGAAAGGCCTGTTCGCCTGGGTGGGGTTCCGTACCGCGACGGTAGAATACATCCGCGACCAGCGCATCGCTGGTCAGTCCAAATTCTCCGGATGGAGATTGTGGAACTTTGCGCTCGAAGGCATCACCAGCTTCTCCACCGCTCCGCTCGAGATCTGGACCTATGTCGGCGCGGCGATTTCGGCCCTTTCGTTTCTCTACGGGGTGGTGATCATCGCCAAGACGCTGCTCTTCGGCATCGATGTGCCCGGTTATGCCTCGCTGCTGGTCAGCGTGCTTTTCCTCGGCGGGATCCAACTGCTGGGCATCGGCATCATCGGACAATATCTCGGCAGGGTCTATGCCGAGATCAAGCAGCGCCCGATCTACATCGTGCGCCGCAAATATGAGGGGACGCGCTGATGGAGCTCGACGCCTACCGCCAGATGGCGGCCACCGAGGACGAGCACTGGTGGTTCTGCGGCCGCCGCGCAATCGCAGAGGCGGTCATCCGCGGACTTGCGCTGCCCGCCCGCGCGCAAATTCTCGAGATCGGCGCCGGCACCGGCGGCAATATTGCCATGCTGGAACAGTTC
>NZ_RZSL01000186.1:0-10195 GCF_003997355.1 Mesorhizobium sp. M1E.F.Ca.ET.041.01.1.1
CACCGGGCGCGCGCCCGACGAGCCGTCCGTCCTTGCCGAGGCGCTGCTCGACGTCTTCAAGCCTCTGCTGCGCCAGCAGATACCGGAAATTCTCGACGTCTGGCTTCCGCCGGAAGCCTGTTCCTACAGGATTGCGGTCATATCGATCGTCAAGAAATATGCCGGTCAGGCGCGGCGCGTGATGATGGGGTTCTGGTCGCTGTTGCCGCAGTTCTCGATGACCAAGATGGTCGTCGTGGTGGACGACGACATCGACATCCGGTCGTGGTCGGACGTGATGTGGGCGGTCGCCACCCGCATGGATTTCTCGCGCGATCTGATGAAGCTGGATCGTACCCCTATGGACTCCCTCGATTTCGCGTCGCCGCTGGAAGGGCTTGGAGGAAAAATCGGATTCGACGCCACGCGCAAGATCGGGTCCGAGACATCGCGCGAGTGGGGGAAGGAGCTAAGGATGTCGTCTCACATCGTTGAAAGAGTTTCCGAGCGCTGGGATGAGCTTTTTCCTCAGGCAAGCGGTTCGGTGCGAAAATGACCAAACGGATAATCGTGGGGGTGACCGGCGCGTCCGGCTCGGTGCTTGCGCTTGAGACCATACGCCAACTGGTCAGAGCTGGTGCGGAAACGCATCTTGTCGTCTCAAAAAGCGCGCGCATGACCATCGCTTACGAGCTTGGCGCCGACGGACTGGCGCAGCTTGCTTCACTCGCCAACCACACCCACAACCACCAGGACCTGGCAGCGCCGATCGCCAGCGGCTCGTTCAGAACGGACGGCATGATCGTCGTGCCCTGCTCGATGCGGACCCTTGCGGCGATGGCGCACGGCTTGGGCGACAACCTTCTGACCAGGGCGGCCGACGTCGTCCTGAAGGAGAGGCGCCGGCTGGTGGTCGTACCGCGCGAGGCGCCTCTGCACGAAGGGCATCTGGATGCGATGCTGAGATTGACGCGGATTGGAGCGATCATCGCACCGCCCGTGCCGCCATTCTATGTCAAGCCGGCTTCGATCGAGGCGATGATCGTCGAGATGGCGGCACGACTGGTTGGCTGGGTTGGCGTGGACCCCGGCGACAAGCTGACCCGGTGGGGCGAAAAGAACGTCGCGGCCCATCGGTCATTTTGATGGAGCTGCCAACGGGAGGAAGCCCCGGCGAATTTCCGGGAGCAAGAGCCAGGCATGTGATTTGAGACAGCTTCGTGGATCGGATTGCTTGCGACTGGGCTACCGTCCGACCGAGGCAAGCGCGGCGAGCTGAGCGAGCCGCCGCATCGAAAGCGCACCGTCCTTCGCGATCGTCGCGATGTCGTTGAAGAGAAAGGTGCGGGCCACTCCTTAGCCGCCGCGATGGGCCGCCTCTTTGCGCTATGCCAAATGAGCGCCGATTTTGCGCAAATGTGACCGACCGTAACGGGCTGGTGCCCGCTAGCGGAAAGCGCGTGACATCTGATCGGTAAGCGGCTTCAGCAGATAAGACCAGACGCTGTGCCGGTCCGTGCTGATATGGACCTCGGCCGGCATCCCCGGCTTGAGCTCCTTGGCGTCTGTCAGGCAGTCAGCCTTGTTTTCGACGCCGATGCGCGCCGAGAAATACGAAACCTGGCGCTGCTGGTCCTTGATCAGGTCCGCGGAAATCCACTTCACCGTGCCCTGGCAGGCGGGTGTCGTGCCGCCATCGAAAGCCGGAAAGCGGATCGAGACCGGTTGGCCGGAACGAACGTCGTCCACTCGAGGCGGAGGAATGAGCGCGTCCACGACAAGATTGTCCGCATCGGGGACGATCGTCATCAGCAACTCCCCGGGGGCGACTACACCACCCACCGTGTGGACGGTGGACTGTTGTATGGTTCCGGATTGCGGGGCGCGGATTTCCGTCTTGGTCAGTTCGTCCAGAGCGACGATCCTGCGTTCGTTGAGTTCGGTCCGCTTGGCTTCCGTTTCGCGCAACTCGGTCGTCACATCGCTGCGCCTTTTTTCATCGAGCTGCAGGATTTGCAGCTCGGTCTCGCTGATCTTGGTCTGGGCTTCCGCGACCGCCGCCGCCAGCCGGCCGGACTCGCCTTTGGCCCGTGTCGCGTCCAGTCTCACATTGCTCAACCGCTCTTTCGAAACCAGTTTCTTCGAATAGAGAGCATCCACGTCCGTCAGGTCGCGGCCGAGCAACGCCGCCGATTCATCCATCGCCACCTGCTGGGCCTTCAGGCCCTCGAGCTGACGCTCGATTTGCTGTGTCTGGCTCTTCAGAAGCGCCTTTTGCCCTGCCAATTCCGACGCCCGCGTTTCGAACAGGGCACGCTCGCCATTGACCAGTGCAGCCAGGTCCGGCTTGCTCATTTCCGCCTGCAGGCTGGCTGGAAGCGGCATGGTCGCCAGCCCCTGGCGTTCGGCCTCCAGCCGGGCAAGCCGCACCGTGGCGCGGTCGAGATCCTCGCTGATGATCTGCAGGTTCGCCCGCGGCAGCGTATCGTCCAGCCGGACCAGCACGTTGCCGGCCCGAACATGATCGCCATCTTGGGCAAAGATGCCGCTGATCGTGCCGCCGGTCTGGTGCTGGACCTTCTTGGTATTGCTTTCGACCACCACGGTTGCGGGGGCGATCACCGCACCCGCTATCTTGGTGAAGCCAAGCCATAGCCCTCCGCCAACGATGAGCAGGCACGTCACCGTCAGTCCGAGCACCAGGCTGGGCCCGATGCCGCCAGGGGCCCCGAGCGAGGAACGCTGACCGGCATCGAACCGGGCGTAGGATGGCAAGAACGCGAAGAGACGGGGCAAGACATCACGCATGTCCGCTTACGCCCCTCTGGATCGGGATGACCGGGGACGGGCGGTGCGCGGCAGGAGAGGATGCTCGCGCCACACTCGCCAAGACCTCCTCGCGGGAGCCAAACGAGCGGACCATGCCGTTGGTCAGCACCAGAACCTGGTCGATGTTGGTGAGAGCGGACGGGCGATGCGCAACAACGATAACGATCCCTCCGCGCTGGCGCACGGCTAGAATTGCGCCCGCCAGGGCGGCGTCGCCTTCGACATCGAGATTCGAGTTCGGCTCATCCAGGACGACGAGAAACGGCTCACCGTAGAGCGCTCTGGCGAGGCCGATCAGTTGCCTCTGTCCAGCTGACAAGGCCCTGCCTCCCTCGCCGATGCGCGTTTGGAAACCTTCCGGCAGATGCATGATCATCGAATAGACGCCCGCGGCCCGGGCGGCCGCAAGCACGCCTTTGGGATCGCTCTTGCCGCCGAACCTCGAGATGTTGTCGGCCACCGTCCCGTCAAAAAGTTCAACGTCCTGGGGCAGATAGCCGATATGGGCGCCGAGCGAATGCGGGTTCCACTGATCGAGAGAGGCGCCGTCCAATCTCACTTTGCCGTGCAGCGGCCTCCAGGCTCCAACCAAGGCGCGCACCAGCGTCGTCTTCCCGGAGCCGCTCGGCCCGACGATGGCCATTCCTGCGCCGCTGGACAATTGGAAATTCACATCGAGCACGGTCGGCTTCGGCACGCCAGGCGGCGCGACCGTCAATCTCTCGACCGTCAGCCGTGTTTGCGGCCGGGGTAATTCCATGGGTTCGGTCGGGTTTTCGAACGCATCGAACGTCGCCTTGAGCTGGAAGTAGCTATGTCGGGTCGTCAGGAAGCCTTTCCAGTTTGCAATCGCCGCATCGACCGGAGCCAGCGCGCGGCCGAGCAAAATAGAAGATGCGATGATCACCCCGGGGGACGCTTCGCCGCCGATCACCAGATAGGCGCCAAGGCCCAGCACCGAAGACTGCAGCGCCATCCTCAGCGCCTTCGATAACGAACTGGTTCCTCCTATGATGTCGGAGAGCCGCTCCTGATATAGGAGGTAGCCATGAACCATGTCGCTCCAGCGCCGGGCCAGCCTGGAAGAGAGGCCCATGGCCTGAACGACCTCCGCATTGCGGCGACCGGACTCGGCAAGGGCGCGCTGCGAGATCATGGCTTCGGATGTCATCCTGGCCGGCCTGCGGCCGAGAATTTCCGCCACCGCGGTCAACGCCACGACGGCGAGAGCGCCGACCGTCGCCAGCACGCCGAGCGAGGGGTGCAGCATATAGATGATCAGCAAGTAGAAGGGGATCCAGGGCGCATCGAAGATGACGGTCGGCCCGGATCCTGAAAGAAAGCCGCGCAGGTGGTCGAGGTCTCGCAGCGGATCCACCCGGTCTGCCTCCCGGCCGGCCTTGAGCGGCAAAAGCACCGATACGGCGAATGCCCTTTGGTGCAGGTTCCTGTAGAGCCGGCTGGCAATACGGACCAAAAGGCGAAGCCGTACGAAGTCGAGCAGTCCGTAGGCTGCGTAAAGGCCCAGCATTCCAACAGTCAATCCAACCAGGGTCGGAACGCTCTGGGACGGCAGCACCCGGTCATAGACCTGGAGCATATAGAGGGACCCGGTCAGCGACAGGATATTTGTCACTGCGGAAAAAAGCCCAACGCCAAGCAATCCCGGTGCGCAATCCGACATCGCGGTGCGTAAAAGGGAAGGTAACTCTTGCTGGGTCTTCATAGCCTGCTGTCTTTCACGCGGAAATGCCGCGTGGCTTTCTTGGCTTTGGCCAATATGGGAAACCTCTACTGCTGAGATAGGTCCGGGCGAAATTTCCGGACATGAGGCGTTGCTAACATATTCGAACTTTAATCAAAATGAAGCAAAATCGTGGCGAAACCCGCTGTCGAGAGCCGGCAAATCGGTGATATTCGGGGATAAGGACTGCGCGAAGCTTCACGCTTTCTGGAGCGAGCGTGCTGAAAATGCGGAGTTTTTTCGCGGGCGGAGGTTGTCGATCACCAGGCCCCGATCAATTATTTTGACCGGTGAAATCCGTATGTGATTTCTTTCTAATGTACCTTTCCGCTAGGCAGGCAGGTGTTGGGGGCGTTGCCGAATTAGAAGGAACTCATATGGCAACTCTCCATTATGCAGCGGGCGGCTCTGCCGCCGACGTGGCGGCCGCAGGGTTCAATCTCGTCGATGTTCAGTACCTTTCGCAGGTAAACGCACTGCCCGACGGGATGAAGGCGTTGGTCTATCTCAACGCCCATGATGGCGTTACCCAATCGTTCATTGATCAAGTTACTCCATTTCTTAACAATCCAAAGGTATTTGGGTTCTATCTGACGGATGAGCCGGATCCTACCGGCAGGTGGGGGACTTATGCGACCGCGGCAGATCTGAAGGCGGAATCCGACTGGATCCATTCTCATTTCCCGGGTGCAAAGACTTTCATCACGATGATGAACATGGGGTCTATCGCCGACCCGAGCTTCGCCAATACCTACAACCCGGAAAATACGGGCATCGATTATTACGGCGTCGGTGCTTATGCGATCACTTCCAAGACAGCCAGCAATCCGGACTACAACATGATCGATCGCATGGTTGCGGCTGCGGTTGCTTCAGGGATTCCGGCTGACCGCATCATCCCGGAGTACCAGGCTTTCGGCGGCGGAAACTGGGTAAGCGAAAATGGCGGCTCCTTCGTCGTCCCGACCGCTGACCAAGAAAAGATCATGATGGATCACTGGGCCAAGCTGGTTCCTTCGCCGGCATTCGACTTCACGTATGCCTGGGGCTCGCAGAACGGCGACACCGCGCTCGGGAACTCCCCGGAACTGCAGGCCTTCTTCCTGCAGCACAATACCAGCTCGACCTCGTCGACGCAGCCGTCGACCACAGAACCGACGCAGCCGACAACCTCCGAGCCGATACCCACCTCGGAGGCGACACCACCACCGTCCGATCCCACTTCGCCAACGACCGACCCCACGACGTCAACGACCAACCCGACGCCGACGACCGACCCGACGACAACAGCCACAGCTCCTTCAAGCGGCGATCACATTGTCCATGGAGGCAAGGGCAACAACACCTACCATATCGACAATGCGCACGACAAAGTGATGGAAGCAGCAGGCGCCGGCTTCGACAAGGTGATGGCCTCGGTCAGCTATGCCCTGTCTGCCGGCTCGCATATCGAGCAGCTCTCCACCTCCAGAACCGGCGGCAAGACGGCGATCGACCTGACCGGCAACGAGTTCGCCCAGAAGATCAACGGCAACTATGGCGACAACAAAATCAACGGTGGCGGAGGGTCCGACACATTGAAGGGCTATGGCGGCCACGATGCCTTCGTGTTCAACACGGCTCTTGGGGCTGGAAACGTCGACAGGATCGTCGACTTCAACGTTTCCCAAGACAAGATCTACCTCGACCACGCCATATTCGCCGGACTTCAGAAGGGCGCGCTCCCGGCCGGCGATTTCCACATTGGTCAAGGCGCGCAAGACGCCAGCGACCACATCATCTACAACAGCCGGACTGGGGCGCTCTCTTTCGACAGCGACGGAGTTGGCGGCAATGCTCAGACGCAATTCGCCACTCTCACCCCGCATCTCCACCTTGACGAACACTCCTTTTTTGTAATCTGACGCAGCGCCTTGCCGGCAGGAGCGAACTGACGCTCCTGCCGGTTTCCGCCCCGGAGACGGGCTTCGTGCCGTTTCACGATTCAAGCCCGGTCAAACCGGACCATTCCTCGGTTGGAGGATGCGGTCGGCTCTCCTCCGTCAGCGCCTTGCCACCCAATCAGATCCTGTAGCCGGCGCTCTCCCCTGGCGTTTGGTCCGCCCAACTCCAAAATCTCCCTGGCTTTTTCCGTGCGGGGCTGCAGCCATCGTCGCATTCCCGGGGCAAGGCGGACCGGGCCGTAGTCATTGAATCTGCATCAGTTTACGGGCTCCAGCCGATCGCCCTGTGTCTTCATCATTCGAACGGACGAGGACAACAATCGGACCCGCCCCTAGCTTGGAAAACGAGACGAGCGCGTCCCCGCGACTGTAGCGGGACCGTAAAAGACGATCCAAGTTCGGACCACTCAACTGGTGGACCGCGGGTTTTTGGGAGCGGCAAAATGAGCCCGCACCTGGTGTGTGTAGGAGGCGAGGATCACGCGCTTAGAATTCCATTTCTTATGGAGCTGCGTGAGAGGGGCTTTCGAGTCTCGGCCGTCTCGACCGGCGACGACGCCCCGTTCCTGAGACACGGGATTGCGCACAGACGCTACGGGTTTGACCGCTTTGCCAGCGGCAGCGGCAAAGCGGGCACGGTCAGGACACTTCGCAGGTTGATAGCGGAGTTGCGCCCGGACATCGTCCAGAGTTTCGATACAAAGCCCAACCTGTTGACGCCGCTGGCGGTGCGTGGACAGGTTCCGGTTGTCCGCACGATCAACGGGCTGGGCTGGACCTTCTCATCTATCGGCCCGCGCGCCCTGGCGCTTCGGCCGATCTTCTGCGGTCTGCAATGGCTTGTGTCCTTCTGGACGGCCGCGACGGTGTTCCAGAACCGTGACGATCAGTCGTTCTTTGAACGTTATCGACTGCTCGGGCGTGGCGACGGACGCCTGATCGGCGGATCCGGCATCGATATCGACGCATTTACGGCCGCGAGGCACCTTGGTCCGTCGGCGGCGAGGATGCGCCAGGAATTCGGGCTTCAATCCGCCGAAGTCGTCATGTTCGTCGGCCGACTGACCCGTCAAAAAGGGATACCTACCCTCCTCAAGGCGGTGCCGAAGGTTCTCGCCAGAAGGCCGAATGCGCGCTTCGTGCTCATCGGCCCATGGCAGTCCGAAGGACCGTTCGCCGTCGACGAATCGGAAATTCGACGGTTTGGTTCCGATGTCGTCGTTTTGGGGAAGCGCCAGGATGTTCCCGCCCTTCTGGGCATGGCTGACATATTCGCCTTCCCGACCGAATACCGCGAGGGAATCCCGCGTGTGTTGCTGGAAGCCGGGCTCGCCGGTCTGCCGATCGTTGCCTCAAGGATGCCAGGGTGCAGCGACGTCGTCCAAGACGGGTGGAACGGCTACCTGGTTGCGCCGCGCGACCAGGACGCCCTGGCAAATCGCATCGTTGACCTTCTCTCGGATCGTCCTGTTGCTGCGGCCATGGGCAGCCGGTCTGCCGCACTTGTCCGTGAGCGGTTTGCGCTATCGTCGATCGTCGACCAGTACTGCGACCTGTACGACAAAACCCTCAGCGGTAGGTCCTGCGGCGGATCGATTAGACGGCGCCCGATCGCGCCAGACCACGACCTCGCGGATAGCCGGTTGGGCGGAGTGCGCGGATGATCCGGGACGCGCTCCTCGCTTTTGGGGTTGTGATGGCCGGCGCGACGCAGCTCAATATTCCGGGCTCGTCCTTCGGCTATGGTGAATTGTCCCTAACCCTCTGGATCATGCTGTCGATCGGACGAATACTCGCCGGGGGTCGTATCGAGTTTACACCCGCCCTGACCAGTCTGGCCGGCTTCTGGCTGGTGATGGCGGTCACTCTCGCTATCGGCACCATAGTCGCTTATTTGACCACGGTCTTATTTTTAACCGGGCTGATACACGACACCGTAGCGTATCTTCTGTTGGTCAGCATCACCTGTCTGGCGGCCGCAGAGCCTGACGCCGATCGCCATTTTCGTCGCTCTACCTGGTGGCTGCTTGCAATCGCGAATACGGCCCTTGCCATTCAGGTGATCCAGGGCTGGGGGTGGATCCCACAGGCCGGCGTCGAGTCCTGGTATTGGGATCGCTTTCGCGGCTGGTCGGAGAATCCGAACCAGCTCGCGCTGTACTGCGCGATATTCGGTACGCTGGCCTTGCATCTTGCGACAACCACCAGCAATCGATGGGGCAGGTTCGTCGGCATCGCCAGCGTGTTCTTCACCTTCTACGTCGGGAGGCTGACGAAGAGCGATGCCTTTTTGTACACCAGCATCCTGACTTATCTCACCTTCCTCGGGCTGCAGATCAGGACGTGGCTCAATACGGCTGGCGCCAAGGTCAGCCTTCCGCGGCAAGCTCTCGTTCTCTTGCTGATCGGCAGCGTTCCGTTGGCGATGTCGGTCACTCCCTATGTCCTGTCGGAGGCGACCATCCTCGAAAGCTTCGCCAAGAGCCTGACCAAGGACAAGGGCGGCGAAGCCACAGCCGAAACCGCCGAGCTTCGCTTGTATCTCTGGAACGCAGCATTGGAGAAAGGCGCGCGATCAGGGTCGCTGGGACTCGGGCCAGGTGCGCATGTCGGCCGCCCACCCACGTGGGACAGACAATTTGATGCTCTGACACGACCCTTTGAGGCCCACAGCACAATCCTCGATTTGTACACCCAAGGTGGCATCATCTCGGTGCTTGCGCTTGTCTGGATCGTCGGCGCCGCCATCATGTCGGCGTGGCGTGCGAAGCTGGACGCGCTGTTGGCGCTCATGGTGTCAATCGTCATCTTCAGCATGCCGCATCTGATTATCCGCCATCCCATCGTGTGGTTTGCGATAACCTTTTGCCTTGTTGCGGGAACGCCTCGTGCTTTCCGTCAGCGGCTCATATCCATCGAGGCCATGTGATGTGCGGGATCGCTGGAATTCTTCTCGACCCCGATACGGCCGATCCCACGTCGCTCGAGGCGATAGGGCAAATGACGACGGCGCTCCGACACCGCGGGCCGGATGGCGAAGGACTGTGGACAGATCGGGAAGCCGGCATTGCGCTGGGCCACCGGCGGCTGGCGATCGTCGATCTGTCGGCGGCGGGGCGACAGCCCATGCGTTCTTCCAGCGGCAGATATGTGATCACCTTCAACGGAGAAATCTACAATTTCAGAGACCTGCGGCGCGAGCTCGAAGATGCCGGCCACCAGTTTCGCGGCACCGGTGACACCGAAGTGATGCTGTGCGCCATCGAGACGTGGGGTCTCGAGGCCGCCCTCAAACGCTTTGCGGGCATGTTCGCGTTTGCGTTGTGGGACCTGAAGACCAGGACCCTTCATCTCGCCCGGGATCGAATGGGCAAAAAGCCGCTTTACGTCGCATCGGCCGGGCACGCCCTGGTCTTTGCGTCCGAGCTGAAGGCGATCAGGTGCTTTCCGGGCTTCTCCCCCGAACTCGATCTCGATGCCGCCGCCGCCATGCTCTCGAAAGGATGGGTGCCCGATCACAGATGCATCTGGCGGGGAGCGTTCAAGCTGCCGCCCGGTTCCCTTCTCTCCGTCAGACCCTCGGATCTTGCCGAGGCGGGCGACGCCGTCTCCCTTTCCCAGCGCGTGAATCACTGGTGGTCGCTGGCCGAAGTCGCCGCCAAAGGTCGGGAACGGCCGATCGTGGGCAGCGACGATGACC
>NZ_RZSL01000187.1:0-10170 GCF_003997355.1 Mesorhizobium sp. M1E.F.Ca.ET.041.01.1.1
GAGCCGCGCGCTGGGTTTCGGCCGCGAGATGCTGATGGCGGCGGCGCTCGGCACCGGGCCCGTCGCCGACGCCTTCAACGCCGCCTTCCAGTTCCCCAACACCTTCCGCCGGCTGTTCGCCGAAGGGGCTTTCAACGCCGCCTTCGTGCCGCTCTTCGCCAAGGAGATCGAGACGCACGGCACCGACGGCGCCAAGCGCTTTTCGGAGGAGGTGTTCGGTGTGCTGTTCTCGGCGCTGCTCGCGCTCACCATCGCCATGGAACTGGCGATGCCGCTGATCGTCCGCTACCTGGTGGCGCCGGGCTTTGCCGACATTCCGGGCAAGTTCGAGACGACCGTCCGGCTGGCGACGATCATGTTCCCGTATCTGATCTGCATGTCGCTCGGCGCCATGATGGCGGGCATGCTGAATTCGCTCCGCCGCTATTTCGCCGCGGCGATCGCACCCGCTTTCCTCAACATCATCCTGATCAGCGTGCTCGGCTATGCCTGGTATCACGGGCTGGATGCGCATGATGTCGGCTACGGGCTTTCCTGGGGCGTGCTGGCGGCCGGCATCGTCCAGCTCGCCATCGTCTGGGTGGCGGTGCGCCATGCCGGCATCTCGATCGGTTTCCGCCGGCCGCACCTGACGCCGAACGTCAAACGGCTGCTGATCCTGGCGCTGCCCGCGGCGATCACCGGCGGCATCACCCAGATCAACCAGCTTATCGGCACGGCGATCGCCTCGGGGCAGAACAGCGCCGTGTCGTCGCTGGCCTATGCCGACCGCATCTACCAGCTCCCGCTCGGCGTCGTCGGCGTCGCGGTGGCGATCGTGCTGTTGCCGGAACTGTCGCGGGCGCTGAAGTCGGGCAATCTGATCGAGGCGGCGAACCTGCAGAACCGCTCGGTCGAGTTCACGCTGTTCATGACGCTGCCGGCCGCCGCGGCGCTCTGGGTGATGTCGGAACCGATCGTGCGGCTGGTCTACGAGCGCGGTGCGTTCGCCGCCAACCACTCGACGCCGATCGTCGCCTCGATCCTGGCGATCTTCGGCCTCGGCCTGCCGGCCTTCGTGCTGATCAAGGCGTTCACGCCCGGCTATTTCGCGCGCGAGGATACGCGCACGCCGATGGTCTTCGCCGCCATCTCGGTCGGCGTGAACGTCGCCATCGCGCTGTCCTTGTTCCCCTCGATGGGCGCGCCCGGCATCGCGGTCGCTTCGGCCGTCGCCGGCTGGGTCAATGCGCTGATGCTGCTCGGCATGCTGATCCGGCGCGGCCACTGGGGCCGCGACATACCGCTCTTGAACCGCATTCCAAGGCTCGTCCTGTCCGCTGTGATCATGGCCACGGCGCTCTACTTCGCCGAGCATTATTTTGCCACCCAGCTTGGGCCTGGTTCACCGCTGGTGATCAAGGCGACGACCGTGCTTGCGCTGGTCGGCGGGGGTGCCGCGCTCTATTTCATTACCGCGTTCGGCACCGGCGGCGCCGATTTCGGCATGATCCGGCGCAACGTGAAACGGGGCTCAGCAAAATCTGCGCCGCCGGAACCGAAGACGGGCCTGGACGAATAACTCGGGCCGCCTTTCGACAACACCAGTCTTGATCCCGCATTCGCCTTCGTCCATAAGCGCGCCGTCGCAAGACTTTCGCCGCGCGCGGTTTCCAGCCGCATGATTGGCTCCAAAAAGTCTGCAACTTTTTGGAATCATGCTTATACGGCCCTCCACAAGCCCTGGGGAATTCATGTCCGCCTTCAAGCCACTCGTCTTTTCGGGCGTCCAGCCGACCGGCAATCTGCATCTCGGCAACTATCTCGGCGCCATCAAGAAATTCGTCGCCCTCCAGGAACAGTCCGACTGCATCTATTGCGTCGTCGACATGCATTCGCTGACGGCGCAGCTCGTCCATCAGGATCTCGGCGACCAGACCCGCTCGATCACCGCGGCGTTCCTCGCCTCCGGCATCGACCCCAGGAAGCACATCGTCTTCAACCAGTCGCGGGTCATCCAGCACGCCGAGCTTGCCTGGATCTTCAACTGCGTGGCGCGCATCGGCTGGATGTACCGCATGACGCAGTTCAAGGACAAAGCCGGCAAGGACCGCGAGAACGCCTCGCTCGGCCTGCTCGCCTATCCGAGCCTGATGGCCGCCGATATCCTGCTCTACCGCGCCACCCATGTGCCGGTGGGCGAGGACCAGAAGCAGCATCTCGAGCTCACCCGCGACATCGCGCAGAAGTTCAACAACGACTTCTCCGAGCGCATCGCAGCACTCGGCGTCGGGGTCGAGATGCAGGTCGGCGAGGAGACGGTGAACGGCTATTTCCCGATCACCGAACCGGTGATCGGCGGCCCGGCGGCGCGCATCATGAGCCTGCGCGACGGTTCCAAGAAGATGTCGAAGTCGGATCCGTCGGACCTGTCGCGCATCAACCTGACCGACGACGCCGACACCATCTCGAAGAAGATCCGCAAAGCCAAGACCGATCCTGCGGCCTTGCCGAGCGAGGTCGACGGGCTGGAAAGCCGGCCCGAAGCCGAAAACCTGGTCGGCATCTATGCCGGCCTCGCCGAAATCTCGAAGGCCGACGTACTGAAGGAATATGGCGGCCAGCAGTTCTCCGTGTTCAAGCCGGCACTCGCCGACCTTGCGGTGGAGAAGCTCGCGCCGATCGCTTCCGAGATGCGCCGTATCGAGGGCGACTGCGCCTATGTCGATGCCGTGCTCAGGGATGGCGGCGAGCGGGCGCGGGCGATCGCCGAAGGCACGATGAAGACGGTGCGCGACATCATCGGCCTGCTGCAGGACTGACCGGTCCTGCCTTACTGACTTCCATCGCCATGCCGGCTGGCGCTTGCCGCCGGTCCGTGGCGGTGGCAGATTGCGGCCGAATTGACACCGAGCAGACAGACATGGTTTCCAAACGCCTCAGCCGCGAAGCCGGCCATCGCCGCAAGTTTCTCGCGATCATCGACGACACGCCGGAATGCGAGCGCGCCGTCGCCTACGCCTCGAAGCGGGCGCAGAGCACCAATGGCGTGCTGGTGCTGCTCTATGTGATCGAGCCGGATGATTTCCAGCACTGGCTGGGCGTCGAGAAGATCATGCGCGAGGAAGCCAACGCGACCGCGCGCGCGGCCCTCGACACCTACGCCAACAAGGTGCGCCAGAAGGTCGGCATCGAACCCGAACTGACGGTGCGCGAAGGCAAGCCGACAGAAGAGATCCACAAGCTGATCGAGGAAGACCAGGACATAGCCATCCTGGTGCTGGCGGCCGGTGCCGGCAAGGAAGGTCCGGGACCATTGGTGAGCGCCGTGGCCGGCCGGGGCGCCGCCTTCCCCATCCCGGTTACCGTGGTGCCGCAGAATCTGTCGGACGAGGAGATCGAGAGCCTGGCCTGAGATGTGCTGGTATTCAGGTGAGGCCGGCCTGCAAATGGCGGCTTCCTGCGCTTCCGGTGCTCACGTACTTCAAGTACGCTCCGCTCCGGCCTTCGCCGGCCGAAGCCCTCATAAGGGTCTCCGCTCTATGAAGGCTACGGCCGGCGTAGGCCGGTTCTCGGAAGCCACCATTTTCGACTCGGCCTGACCTGAGTCCCAACACATCTCATCGTGGGTGACAGAAGCCCACAAAACACCCCGCCAGCCAGCCGTTCGGGCGTCGCGTTTCGCTTGAATGTCCAGCCGATAGAGCCTATTTAGAATTATTCCAAACTATCGGCCCGGGAAGGGCCTGGAGATACCCATGTTCATCCAGACCGAATCGACGCCGAACCCGGCGACGTTGAAGTTCCTGCCCGGCAAGGAAGTGCTGCGCGAAGGCACCGCCGATTTCCGCGACGCGGCAACGGCAGGCGAGGCCTCGCCGCTGGCCGGCCGGCTGTTCGAGATCCCCGGCGTCACCGGCGTCTTCTTCGGCTACGATTTCATCACCGTCACCAAGGACGGCCCCGACTGGCAGCACCTGAAGCCGGCGATCCTCGGCGCCATCATGGAGCATTTCATGTCGGGCGCGCCGGTCATGGCGTCGGCGGCTCCTGCGGCCGATGCCGGCCAGGGCGGGGAGTTCTACGACAAGGCCGACGAAGAACTGGTGCGGACCATCAAGGAATTGCTCGACACGAGGGTGCGCCCGGCGGTCGCGCAGGACGGCGGCGACATCACCTTCCGCGGCTTCGAGAACGGCACCGTGTTCCTGCACATGAGGGGCGCCTGCGCCGGCTGCCCGTCGTCGACGGCGACGCTGAAGCACGGCATCCAGAACCTGCTTCGCCACTTCGTTCCCGAGGTGCAGCAGGTCGAGCAGGTCGCCTGACAATTCCGCTTCGCCGGCCCCGGCGGAGCGAATTCTCTCCTATCCAATACGCAAAAACAAAAAACCGGGCCCCAACGGCCCGGTTTTCTGTTCTTGGACGTCTTGTTGTTGCCTAGACGGTCCGCGCATGAATGCTTTCGTCCGCGGTCATCGCGATCACATCACGATGACCTTGGCCCCGACCGAGGTGCGGTCGTAGAGATCGATAATGTCCTGGTTCATCAGGCGGATGCAGCCCGACGACATCGCCTTGCCGATCGAGAACCATTCCGGGCTGCCATGCAGGCGGTAGCCCATGTCGCCGCCCTTGTTGAACAGATACATGGCGCGCGCGCCGAGCGGGTTCTTCAGGCCCGGCTCCATGCCGCCGGCGAACTTGGCGAGCTCGGGCTGGCGCCTGATCATCTGCGAAGGCGGCGTCCAGGTCGGCCATTCGCGCTTCAGCGCGATATGGGCGGTGCCGTGCCATTCGAAGCCCTCGCGGCCGACGCCGATGCCGTAGCGCATCGCCATGCCGTCACCCTCGATGAAGTAGAGGAACTTGTTCTGGGTGTCGACGATGATGGTGCCCGGCTTCTCCGAGGAGTCGTAGCGCACTTCCTGCCGGTGAAAGCGCGCCGGCACCTTCTCGATCGGGACGCGCGGCAGCTGGTAGCCGGCGTCGGTCATCGCGCCATAGTTGTTGGTGAAGAGCTGCGAGCCGATCGTGCTGCAGCCGCTGACCGCGGTCGAGAGCGCAAGAGCAGCGAGGATTGCAAGTGACTTCAAGCGCATGAATAGGTCCGACGCCCTGCCCAAATATCAGCGGCACGAGTCGGCCGCTTTGTCGCCATCATTCATGCTGGCATTTCTTTTGCTTGCCAAGCGCGAGGTGCCTATATGCAAGGCTTTACCCGCTGGTAAGTGCCGAACTGCGGCATTTCGGCAACAGGGCTGACAGGATTGTGAAGCAAAATCAATGGGGCCGCTCAAGGCCATCGGAGACCAAGGAGTGCGCCATGAATGTCGGTGATGCCGCCGAGCGTTCCGGACTGCCGGCCAAGACCATACGCTATTATGAGGAGATCGGCCTGATCCGGCCGGCCAGGGCCGAGAACGGCTACCGCGATTATTCCGGCGACGACGTCCACCGGCTGGCTTTCCTGCGCCGGGCGCGCAACCTCGGCTTTTCAATCGACGATTGCAGGCAGCTCATGGCGCTCTATCAGGATCGCGACCGCGCCAGCCACGACGTGCGCGAAATCGCCGCCGCCCATGTCAGGGCAATCGAGGAAAAGGTGCGCGAGCTGCAGTCGATGCGCGCGACGCTGCAGAAGCTGATCCACGCCTGCCACGGTGACGAACGGCCGGAGTGTCCGATTTTGGATGATATGGCGGGGGTGGTGGAAGAGGAGAAGGCGTTGCAGGCGTAGACCAGCGACAAGCCTTCAAAGCAAACTGGTGCGAGACCGGGAAGGCGGAGAGCGGCGCTGTTCGCCTGCTACGTGTTTGGATTGTGGATAATTTCCCACAGATGGCCATCCGGGTCGCGAAAGTAACCGGAGTAGATGCCCCATGGTCTGTCGTGCAGTTCACTGACGGGTGCTCCAGCCGCTTCGGCTTTGGCCAGCAGCGCGTCCACTTCCTGCCGGGTCTCGACGATATGGCCGAGGCTGAACTCCCCGCTACGCGCTGGCCCGGGTGCGATGCCTGCGTCCTTTGCGAGCTCACTGCGCGGGTAAAGGGCGAGGATCTGACCGCCGTCGAGGTGGAACATGACGATTGCGCCAGCGGGATGCGTATCGTCGCCAGCGAACTCCGTTGCGGTCACACCGGCAGACTGGAGCCCGAGTGCCCGGTAGAAGGCGAGTGCCCGCTCGAAGTCGGCTACCGCCAAGGTGATCACATGGATGCGTGCTTTTTTCATCAGGCGTCCTGGAACCAGTCCACCGAAGCAACGGACGCGAAAGGCAGATAGTTCCCGATAGAGAGCGGAACGGCACCAGATGCGCAGGCAGGCATCAGTGGTTCCATCAGGCTGGCTGGTTTGTCAAATATATAGTCGCCCCCATTAGGGCGATTATGTACTTTACAAACAGATGGACTCGGATCGCCATAAAACCCACGAATAACCGGGGATGGATCGCGGCTAGCGATCGCCTGTATTCGCGTTCCCACTGTTCAACCGGGGCGGATAGCCGGGAGGGTCTTCGAAAACAACTATTGCTATTTTTTGCTGGGCGACGATGAAGCGCAACACGTTTGACGCAAGCACGGACTCCGTTGGCTTGGTGCATTGCCATTCAACTCTGACAATGACAGCGTCTGCATGAACGCCGGTGGCGTGTGCAGCTTTTCCCTCACTTTGAATGAGCGGCTTTGAACAGTCCGATCCGGGAAGAAGTTTAACGAACTCTGGGAAATTCTCAGCCAAAGGCAAACCGTAGTCAAATATGATGGCGGTTGCATCCGGCACTAGGAGCGTCTTGGACTGCTCGGGATTTTCGACTGAGAGGTTAATGTAGTTCTCTACCAGCTTTGCGGGCGCGATTTCGGAAGCATTCACTGCGGCCATAGGAAGCCAAGCAGCGATTGCCGTCAATATGCAATTAAACTTCGCGACACGCATCAGCGGTCCTTACCATGTGACACGTATCTAGGGTAGGGCCGGCCTGTCAGGACCATATTCCTATCGCACTCGTGGTAAGTCGCCTGCAATCGACGGGTTCAAACCGTGAACAAAATCTGGCATGGTGCTGCCATGCCTATCGTCTCCCCGATTCCCCTCAACCCGCTGATCGACGGCCGCCAGTCGGAGCGCGCCATGCTGGTGCGGCGCGGCGTGCAGCGGCTGCTCACCGAAATGGGCGCGCATGTGCTGCCGGAGCTTTCCCTGGCGACAGGGCGGCGCGCCGATCTCGTCGCGCTGACCCGGCAGGGCGACATCTGGATCATCGAGATCAAATCCTCGATCGAGGATTTTCGCGTCGACCGCAAATGGCCGGACTATCGCCTCCACTCCGACCGCTTCTTCTTCGCCACGCATCCCGGCGTGCCCGCGGAAATCTTTCCTGAGGAATGCGGCTTCATCCTCTCCGACGGCTATGGCGCCGAGATCCTGCGCGAGGCGCCGGAGCACCGCATGGCGGCCGCGACGCGCAAGTCGCTGATGCTGCGGATCGCCCGCGCGGGCGCCGCGCGGCTGCTGGCAGCCGAGCTCGCCGGCGTCGCGGTGCCGGCGCTGGATGGCGAGAGCGAGTAGATTTTCGCTCCGAAGCGTGAGCGCGTTGCCGCCGACGTTCCCATATTAGGCTGGGCTCGAACTAGCCGCTGCCCGAGGCTGGCGAAAAAATTTTCGTTCCGCACCGATGATTTCCGCTGATCCCGATTGTCTTCACCAACAGGCGCGTCCGGATGGCCGGCGGCCTGGAAAAGAGGTGAAGTATGAAATCGTTGCAAAATCAGAATGTCGTCGTCGTCGGAGGCAGCCGGGGCGTCGGCCGCTCGATCGTCGCAGCCGCGCTTGGCGAGGGAGCGACCGTGCTGGCCGTAGCCCGTGGCGCCGCCGACCTGAAGCAACTCGCCTGGGAACGCCCTGGCTTCAAGACCCTCAGCATGGACGCGACGGCGGAAGCCGCGCCGCAGGCGGTTTTCGAAACGCTGGCTCCCGATGTGCTGGTGGTCTGCGCCGGCGCGCTCGCCCCTGCCGCGCCGATACAGGAGCAGAGCTGGGAGGTCTTCTCGGCGAACTGGGAGATGGACGTGAAGGCGTCCTTCCTGTTCTGCCGGGAAGCCCTCAAGGGTCGGCTCAAAGCGGGCAGCCGGGTGCTGCTGATCGCCAGCGGCGCCGCCATCACCGGCGGACCGCCGAATTCCGGTGGCTATGCCGGCGCCAAGCGCATGCAGATATTCCTGGCCGGCCATTGCCAGAAAGAATCGGACCGGCTCGGCCTCGGCCTGCGTTTCATGGCGCTTTCGCCGGCCCGCATCATGCCGGGCACCGGGGTCGGCGATCGCGGCATCGATAGCATCGCCGCCTATATGGGCATCCGCCCGGCCGACTTCCTGGCCAGCTTGAGCGACATGCAGACGCCGGACGATGTCGGACGGGCGGTGGTGCAGCTCGCGACCGGGAAGCTGCAAGGCAGTTCCTTTACTGTCAGCGGCAGCGGTCTTGCAGCGGCGGCATGAGGCGCGCAGGATGCCGGCCGACTGCAGCATCTCGGGGCTCCGCATGACTGACGCTCCTGGCCCTCTCGAGCCTCTGGGCCGGTCAGGCCAGCCGATCCTCGATCGGTTAGCTTTCGAGCGCCTGACCATGGCCCACAGGCGCGAGCTCAAGCTGCACTGCTACCGGATGATGGGCTCGCTCAACGAGGCGGAGGACCTTGTCCAGGACACTTTGCTCAGCGCCTGGCGCGCAAGGTTGCAATTCGATGGGCGGGGCTCGGCGCGCGGCTGGCTCTACGCCATCGCCACCAACAATTGCCTCAACGCCATCAAGGCGAGAGCAGCGTCGCGCCGCATACTCGAACTGCCCCGACGACCGCCCTCCGACGGGGCCGCCACTGGCGGCCCCGTCGGTGAGATCGCCTGGCTGGAGCCTTATCCGGACACCGAGCTTCCGAACCTCGCCGAGGTCGAGCCCGGTCCGGAGGCGCGCTACGAGACCCGAGAGGCGGTGCAACTCGCCTTCGTCGCGGCGATCCAGCTTCTGCCGCCAAGACAGCGGGCCGCCCTGCTTTTATGCGACGTGCTGGGATGGTCCGCCGTCGAGACGGCGCAACTGCTGGGTGGGTCGACTGCCTCGATCAACAGCGCCCTGCAGCGGGCCCGCGCCAAGCTTGGAGAGCGATATCCCGAGGGGCGCCCCTCGCAGCCGTCACGGCCAAGCCAGCAAGAGGGCCTGCTGCTCGAACGCTACATGCAAGCCTGGCAGGCCGACAATCTCGACGGCCTCGTCGACCTGCTGCGGGAGGACGCCACCTACCACATGCCGCCATGGCGGGAATGGTATCAGGGGCGCGAGGCGATCCGCGGCTTTCTCGGGACCGTGTGGGGCAATTTTGCCGGCTATCGCACGGTGGCCACCAGGGCCAACGGCCAGCCCGCCGTCGGTGTCTACGCGCGGAGCCATCAGGATCAAGCGTGGCGACCGCACTCGCTGCATGTAATTGAAGCCGCCGACGGTAAAATCGCGTCGCTGACGATCTATGTGCCGCCGCTCGGCCCCACTTTGTTCGCGGCCTTTGGCCTGCCGCCGGAGCCTATCGTGCCTTGAGAGGTTCTAGCCCAGATCTTCTTCAGCCCCGGCCGCCGCCGGCGCCGTGAGCAACACCGCCGCACCAAACAGCGCGGCGACCAGCGAGCCGGCGAGGATGCCGACCTTCACCGCGTCCTGAAGCGCCGCGTCACCGGCGAAGGCGAGCAGGCCGATGAACAGGCTCATGGTGAAGCCGATGCCGCACAGAAGCGAAATGCCAAGCATATGCAGCCAGCCGGAATTGACCGGCAGGTCGGCGAGGCCGAACCGGATGGCGATGGCCGAGGAGCCGAAGACGCCGACCAGCTTGCCGACAACGAGGCCGGCGGCGACGCCCAGCGTCAGCGGCTCGACGAGCGCGGCGACGCTCAGGCCGCCGAGCGAGACGCCGGCATTGGCGAAGCCGAAGATCGGGATGACGATGAACGGCACCAGCTTGTGCAGGCCGTGTTCCAGCCGGTGCAGCGGCGAATGCTCGACATCGTGGCCGATGCCGGGCGAGCGCTCGAGCGGAATGGTGAGCGCCAGCGCCACGCCGGCCAACGTGGCATGCACGCCCGACTTCAGCACCAGCACCCACAGCAGCGCGCCGATCACGAGATAGGGCAAGAGGTTCATCAC
>NZ_RZSL01000188.1:0-10132 GCF_003997355.1 Mesorhizobium sp. M1E.F.Ca.ET.041.01.1.1
CCCGACAAGCCGCGGCCGGCCGACGCTGCGCCCGCCGCGACAGGAACGGCCGCTGCCGCCGTGCAGGGCGACCAGCCGGCCAAGGCCGCCAACTAGCCGGCGCGCAAGCGATGAACAGCGGCTTTCCCATTCCCGTCTCGGTGCTCACCGGCTTTCTCGGCGCCGGCAAGACGACACTGCTCAACCGGCTGCTCAAGGACCCGGCACTCGCCGACACGGCGGTCATCATCAACGAGCTCGGCGAGGTGGCGATCGACCATCTTCTGGTCGAGCAGGCCTCGGACGGCATCATCCAGCTTTCCGACGGCTGCCTCTGCTGCACGGTGCGCGGCGATCTCGTCGATACGCTGGCCGATCTCGTCGACCGGCTGCAGACCGGCCGTATCGCCCGGCTTGCGCGCGTCGTGGTCGAAACCACCGGCCTTGCCGATCCCGCGCCGGTGCTGCAGTCGATCATGGCGCATCCGGCGCTGGTGCAGGCTTTCCGGCTCGACGGCGTCATCACGCTGGTCGATGCCGTCAACGGCGAGGCGACCCTCAATGCTCATGTCGAGGCGGTGAAGCAGGCGGCGGTCGCCGACCGCATCGTGCTCACCAAGACCGACCTTGCCGAGGTAGGGGATGTCGGGGCCCTGCGGGCACGGCTCCATCAGATCAATCCGGGCGCGGCACTCCTCGACGTCAACGATGGCGGCACGGGCGTGGCGTCGCTGTTCAACTGCGGCCTCTACAATCCCGATACCAAGACCGCCGATGTGCGACGCTGGCTCGGCGAAGAGGCAGCGCATGACCACGGCCATCATCACCACGACGATGACCATGATCACAGCCACCATCATCACGACCACCGCCACGACAGCCGCGTGCGCTGCCACTCGCTCGTCCACGACGGACCGGTGCCGTTCTCGGCGATCGAGATGTTCCTCGATCTCTTACGCTCGACGCATGGTGAGAAGCTGCTGCGCATGAAGGGCGTCATCGAACTGATGGAAGATCCGTCACGGCCGCTGGTCGTTCACGGCGTGCAGAAGGTCCTGCATCCGACGGCAAGGCTGCCGGCCTGGCCGGACGGCCAGCGCGGCACCCGACTGGTGCTGATCACGCTCGATATGCCTGAAGACTATGTCCAGCGGCTGTTCGCCGCCTTCACCAATCGGCCATCGATCGATACGCCGGACCGGGCGGCGCTCGAAGCCAATCCGCTGGCGATCGCCGGACTGTGATTGGAAAGCCCGCTACTGGTTAAGCCGCGCTGCCGCGCTCGACCAGGAAGCGATGGCCTCCGGCTACCGTCGCCGTCTCGATCAACTGATGGCCGGCATCGGCGCAGAAGGCCGGAATGTCGATCACGGCGAGCGGATCGGTGGTCTCCAGCCACAGACGGCTGCCCGGCCGCATCGCGGCCAGACGCTTGCGGGCCTTGAGCACCGGCAGCGGACAGTTCAGGCCCTTGAGATCGTAGGTGATTGCGTGCTTTGCCAAGCTCAAAGATCTCAGCCGCCGAACATGCCGAGCAGCTTCTTCTTCAGCTTGGACACGGTGCCTTCGTCAGCACTCGCCGCCTGTGTCTCAGCCGCCGGCTGGGCCGGCGCCACCTCGACGCCGGCGGTGACGACCTGCTGTTGTGCTGCCTGCTTGGCGGCTTCCTTTTCGGCCAGCGCCTGAGCCTTGGCCGCTTCCTTGGCGGCTTTCGCGGCTTCGATTGCCGCCAGCCGCTGCTCCTCGGCCTTGCGCTTGGCCTCTTTCTCGGCGTCGAGCGCCGCCATCTTGCGGCCGAGCGGCGAATCGATGCGGCCCATGCGCACCGTCTCGGTCACCGAGCCATCGGAATTCATCGACGGCGGCTCGATCGGCACGCGCTCGCCGCGGGCGCGGCGCTTCGACCAATCGGAAACGATGCTGGCTTCCTTGATGCCGGCAATGGTCGGCTTGGGCGCCGGCGCGCTCGACCTGACGGCAGAGCTGAAAGCCGCGTCATAGCGCTTCTCGTAATCGGCATAGGCCGTCTTCAACGAATCCGGCTGCGTGCTCTCGGGGCAGGGACCGGTCGGATCGAAGGTCGTGCCTTCAGGCGCCACCTGGTTGAAGACGTAACGCTTCTCGCAGACGTCGACCTTCGGCGGCACCTTGGTGATCTCGAAATTGTCGTAGCCGACCTTCAGCATCTTCCAGAACTCGTAGTTCGGATCGTTGCGGTAGCGCGCCATGTTGGCGGCGGTCATGCGGAACGGGAAAGCCTGGATCTGGAACTCGGTCTGGCCGCCCTGGAAGGCGTCACGGCCGAAGGCATAGATCTGCTCAATCTGCGCGTCGGTCATCGAATAGCAGCCGGACGACGAACAGGCGCCGTGCACCATCAGATTGGCGCCGGTGCGGCCGTTGGCGCGGTCATAGGCGTTGGGAAAGCCGATGTTGAAGGACAGATGATAGTTCGAACGCGGATTCATCTGCGACGGACGCACCGTGTAGAAGCCTTCCGGCGCCTGGCGGTCGCCCTCGGTGTATTTGGGGCCGAGCTTGCCCGACCATTTGCAGATGTCATAGGCGGCAACGAGATCGTAGCGGCCGTTGGTCTTGGCCTTCCAGATCTCCAGCTTGCCTTCTTCCTTGAAGATGCGCGCCATCACCGAGGAGGTGCGCACCATGCCCTTGGCCTTCATGTCGGCAAGGATCTTGTCCGGCAGCGGCTTGTTGGCCTCCGGCGCGAAATCCTTCATCGACGAATCATTGCAGCCGGCGACGCCAATCGCGGCGATCAGGACTCCGGTGCGGGCAAGCTTGGCAAACATCGCTACGGCTACGTCTTTCTTTCGGGCCAAAGGCCTCGGCACGACCGAGCCCGCACGCTGAACACCGACGGACGGTAAGCCCGTTAACCTTGAAAAATCCTTACCGCAAGCCTTGGCCAACCCCTCACGGCGATTTTCATTGAGCCGAATGCGGCGGCATTTTTGTGGCGAAATTGTTCGTTGCCGCCACAGTTTACCACGGGCGGCCCGATTAAAGGCTGCGGCCCATCGCCAGATATTTCTCACGGCGCTGCTCGCGGAAGTCGGTATTGGCGCCGGCAAAGTCCTTCATGGTCTTGGCGATGAGGTCGCCGGTCGCGGCAATCACCGTTTCGGGAGCGCGCTGGGCGCCACCCATCGGCTCGGGAACGATGGCGTCGATGATCTTCATCTCGAGAAGATCCTGGGCGGTGATCTTCATGTTGGTCGCCGCGTCCTTGGAGCGGGTGGTGTCGCGCCACAGGATCGAAGCCGCGCCCTCGGGCGAAATCACCGAATAGATGGCATGCTCCAGCATGTAGACGCGGTTGGCGGTGGCGATGGCGATGGCGCCGCCGGAGCCGCCTTCGCCGATGACGACCGAGATCGACGGCACCTTGAGCGCCAGGCAGGCCGAGGTCGAGCGCGCTATGGCCTCTGCCTGGCCGCGCTCCTCCGCGCCGACGCCGGGATAGGCGCCGGCAGTATCCACCAGCGTCAGAAGCGGCATCTTGAAGCGATCGGCAAGCTCCATCAGCCGCACCGCCTTGCGGTAGCCTTCGGGACGCACCGAACCGAAATTATGCTTCAGGCGGCTCGCCGTGTCCGAGCCCTTTTCCTGGCCGATCACCGCCACCGGCTCGCCGCGAAAACGGGCGAAACCGCCGACGATCGCCTGGTCCTCACCGAAATTGCGGTCTCCGGCCAAAGGCGTGAAATCGCTGAACAAGCCCTTGATGTAGTCGACGCAGTGCGGTCTGTCGGGGTGGCGCGCCACCTGCACCTTCTGCCAGGGGGTGAGCGCCTTGTAGAGATCGCGCAGCGCGTCGCGCGAGCGCTTCTCCAGCCTGTTGATCTCGTCGGCGACATCGACCGCCTCGCCGTTCTCCGCAAGCTTCTTCAGCTCGAGGATCTTGAGCTCAAGATCCTGCACCGGCTTTTCGAAATCGAGGTAATTGTACATGCTTGGGCGGACCGATCCGTCGGAAGGCAATGGCTGGCGGAACCCTGGAAATGCTGGCTCCGGGCGGTGGAACGTCGCCATCACATAGCGATATGAGGCCTAGTCGGCAAGCGGATGATGATCGTTGACCAGCCGCACCAGCCGCTCCT
Organism: Mesorhizobium sp. M1E.F.Ca.ET.041.01.1.1; assembly: GCF_003997355.1. NCBI lineage: Bacteria > Pseudomonadati > Pseudomonadota > Alphaproteobacteria > Hyphomicrobiales > Phyllobacteriaceae > Mesorhizobium > Mesorhizobium sp. M1E.F.Ca.ET.041.01.1.1. The sequence goes on from NZ_RZSL01000188.1 coordinate 4,101, forward strand.
CCAGAACATGGGTGTAGATCTGCGTGGTGGAGATATCGGCGTGGCCAAGCAGTTGCTGGACGGCCCTGAGATCGGCGCCATTCTGCAAGAGATGGCTGGCAAAGGCATGGCGAAGCACATGCGGCGAGATCTTGGCCGAGGCGATACCGGCCCGGGCCGCCAACCCTTTGAGATCGCGGGCGAAAACCTGCCGGGAGAGATGGCCGCTGTCGGAGGAAGCCGGAAACAGATAGGGGCTCTCGGCAAAGGCCGGGCGTTCGGCCCTTGTTGCAAGCCAGGCCCGCATCGCGTCGCGCGCCTTGGCCGACAGCGGCACCATGCGTTCCTTGTCGCCCTTGCCGCGCACCATGAAGAAACGGTCGTCGCGCTGCGCCACCGTCACCGGCAGGCCGACCAGCTCGGAAACGCGCAGGCCGGTGGCATAGAGCACCTCGACCAGCGCATGCAGGCGCAGCGCCGCCAGCCGGTCGCCGCCCGGCGCGGCACCGCCCGCTTCCTCGGCCGCGCGGTCGAGCAGGCGGCCGGTCTCGGCTTCGGTCATCGTCTTCGGCAGCGGTCGGCCCTTCTTTGGGCTGTCCAGCGTGCCGGTCGGGTCGTCGCCGCGCAGTCCTTCGGCATAGAGGAATTTGAAGAACTGGCGGATCGCCGATAATTTTCGCGCCTGCGAGGTCGGAGCGAAGCCTCTGGCCGCGATGTCGTCGAGATAGGCGCGGATGTCGGCCGCTCCCGCTCCCGCCAGCCCGCCGCCGATCGAGGCGGAAGCGTCTTCGAGGTCACGGCGATAGGAGGAAAGCGTGTTCTCGGCCGCCCCCCGCTCGGCGCTCATCATCTCCAGGAAGGCTTCGATGCGGGCGGCGCTGTTCATCTGGCCGGGATCAGTTCTTCTTCGGATTGAGCTTTTCCGCCGGAATGCGCACGCTCATTTCCGCCTTCTTCGGCTCGACGAACATCGCCAGCGCGAACATCGCGCCATAGGCAATGCCTGCAAGAACCGCCAGCGTCACGACAAAGCGAAACAATGTCGGCATTCAGCTTTCGCCCGTCTTCTTGTTTTTGCGTTTCCAAACCCTGTGCCCTTATGGGACGCCAATCCGACCAATTCAAGGACGAAGGATTTTGTCGGCGAAGGTTCCGTTGGAAAGCCGCACGATCCTGTTTGCTTGCGGCGCCGTGCTTGACGCAAACAGGCTTTTGATGTCGATACGGCGCAAAAGAGGTTCCGCATGAACGCGCTGCCAGCAAATCCGCCGGACGAAGGCCGTGTCGCGCTGCTCGAAAGGCTCGGCAGCCGCTCCATCATCTTTGTCGGCCTGATGGGTGCCGGCAAGACGGCGATCGGCCGCAAGGTGGCGGCGATGCTCTCGCTGCCCTTCATCGACAGCGATCAGGAGATAGAGAGCGTATCGCGCATGACCGTGCCGGAGCTGTTCGAGCGCTACGGAGAGCCGGAGTTCCGGGCGCTGGAGCAGCGCGTGATCCTGCGGCTGCTGGAGAACGGCCCGCAGGTGCTGTCGACCGGCGGCGGCGCCTTCATGAACGCGCAGACGCGCGAGGCGATCGCGAGCCATGGCGTATCGGTCTGGCTGAAGGCCGACCTCGATCTCCTGATGGAGCGGGTCTCGAAGAAGCAGAACCGGCCGCTCCTGAAGAATCCCGATCCGCGCGGCGTGCTGGAGCGGCTGATGAGCGAGCGCTATCCGGTCTATGCCACGGCCGACATCACCGTTCCGACCCGCGACGACCGCAAGGAAGTCATCGCCGGCGAGGTGGTGTGCGCGCTTTGCGCCCATCTTGGCGTCGCCGCGATCGCCACCAGCGACGAGGTGGAGCCGTGAGCCATACAGAACCGGTTAAGGTCGAGGTGGGGCTCGGCGACCGTGCCTATGACATTTTGATCGGGCCGGGCCTGCTTTCCGGCGCCGGAACCGAAATCGCGGGCCGCCTTCCCGGCACCCGCGCGGCCATCGTTACCGACGAGAACGTCGCCGCCGCGCATCTCGAAACGCTGAAGGCCGGCCTGGAAAAAGGCGGCATCCATTCGGCCGTCATCACGTTGCCTGCCGGCGAAAAGACCAAGAGTTTTGCCCGCCTCGAAGAGGTGGTCGACGGCGTGCTCGCCGCCAAGCTCGAACGCCGCGACGTTGTCGTGGCTCTCGGCGGCGGCGTCATCGGCGACCTTGCCGGCTTCGCAGCCGGCATCGTGCGGCGCGGGATGAATTTCGTGCAGGTGCCGACCTCGCTGCTGGCGCAGGTCGATTCTTCCGTCGGCGGCAAGACCGGCATCAACAGCGCCCGCGGCAAGAACCTGGTCGGGGTCTTCAACCAGCCCAAGCTGGTGCTGGCCGACACCGGCGTGCTCGACACGCTGCCGATCCGCGAGTTCCGCGCCGGCTATGCCGAGCTCGCCAAATACGGGCTGATCGACCGCCCCGGCTTCTTCGCCTGGCTGGAGGAGAACTGGCAAAAAGTGTTCGCCGGCGGCCCGGAGCGGACCGAAGCCATCGCCGAGGCCTGCCGCGCCAAGGCCGACGTGGTTGCCCGCGACGAGTTCGAGACCGGCGACCGCGCGTTGCTCAATCTCGGCCACACATTCGGCCATGCGCTCGAAGCCGCCACCAACTATGACGGCGCCCGCCTCGTCCACGGCGAGGGCGTCGCCATCGGCATGGCCCTGGCGCACCGTTTTTCCGCGCGCCTCAATCTGGCGAGCCCGGACGACGCAAGCCGTGTCGAAGCGCATCTTCGCGCCGTCGGCCTGCCCTGGCGGATGGCCGACATATCAGGCGATCTGCCGGACGCCGAGGCGCTGCTTGGCTTCATCACCCAGGACAAGAAGGTTTCGCGCGGCGCGCTCACCTTCATCCTGACGCGTGGTATCGGTCAGGCCTTCATCGCCAAGGACGTGCCGCCCTCGGAAGTGCTGTCCTTCCTCAAGGCGAGCCATCCCGAATGGCCCAAGATGAGCCATTCCAGATGATCGACGCCGGCTGGATTGCCGCAGCCGTCCTTGCCGCCATCGTCGTGCTGGCGCTTTTGTTCCGCACACGACTGCTTGCCGCGTTCGGCTACACGCTGCGGCCGGTCGAGCCGATGGCGCCCGAGGACGATGAATCGGACGAGGCCGGCGACGATACCCGCCGCAACGGGCAGGCGCGCGAGGACCGCGACCGGCTGGGCGCACTGTTCGATCTCGAGGAACTCGAAGTGTCGGATGTGATGGTCCACCGCACCAACATGCGCTCGGTCAATGCCGACGATCCGCCGGAAATGGTGGTGCGCGAGATCCTGCAGAGCCCGCATACGCGCATGCCGCTGTGGAAAGGCTCGCTCGACAACATCGTCGGCGTGCTGCACGCCAAGGATCTGCTGAGGGCGCTCAACGAGGTCGGCAACGATTTTTCCAAGATCGACGTGATGAAGATCGCGTCGAAGCCATGGTTCGTGCCCGACACCACCACCTTGCAGGATCAGCTCAACGCCTTCCTGCGCCGCAAGGCGCATTTCGCCATCGTCGTGGACGAATATGGCGAGATGGAAGGGCTGGTGACGCTGGAAGACATCATCGAGGAGATCGTCGGCGAGATCGCCGACGAGCACGACGTCGACATGCAAGGTGTCAAGCAGGAGGCGGACGGTTCGGTGGTCGTCGACGGCATGGTGCCGATCCGCGATCTCAACCGGGCGCTCGACTGGGACCTGCCGGACGAGGAGGCCACGACGATCGCCGGCCTCGTCATCCACGAGACGCAGACGATCCCCGAGGAGAAGCAGGCCTTCACCTTCCACGGCAAGCGCTTCGTGGTGATGAAGCGCGACAAGAACCGCATCGCGAGGTTGAGGATCCGGCCTGCCGGCGAGGGCTAAAGCGCGTCGCCTGAATTCGTTTCAGCGCGACGCGCTTTAAGTTGTCTTGACTCAAATTTCCTTCGTCGAGCGCTCGCTGAGCACCGCACCCGTTTCAGCATCGACAGCCGCCAGGCTGACGTCGTAGCCCCACAGGCTTCGGATATGGCGCAGGGTCGCGTCGCGACTTTCCTCCTCGAGCAGGATGCCGTCCTTGACGTTGTGCTGCAGCCGCAGATGCCGGTTTCCCAGGAGATCCACATCAACCACCTGGATGTCGGGTCGTCTCGCCCCCACGTCGTAGCTTTGGGCCAGCGCGGACCGTATCTTGCTATAGCCGCGCTCATTGTGGATCGACGCGACTTCGAAATGCGGCTCGTCGGCGCCGTCGGCCAGCACGAAGAGCCGCCATTTCCGGATCAGGGCCGGGCTCAGATACTGGCGAATGAAGGATTCGTCGCGGTGGTTGGCCCAGGCATCGAGCAAGGTCTCGCGCCAGTCGCCGCGGCCGGCGATGTCCGGGAACCAGTCGCGGTCCTCCGCGGTCGGCTCGGTCGAGATGCGCTGGATATCCTGCATCATGTCGAGACCCAGCGCGTAGGGATTGATGCCGGAAAAACGCGGGTCGTCGAAGGCCGGCTGGAAGACCACGTTCGAATGGTTGCGCAATATCTCGAGCATGGCGCCTTCACTGATGCGGCCGCGATCGAAAAGCATGTTCATGAGCGTGTAATGCACGAAGGTGGCGCAGCCCTCGTTCATCACCTGGGTTTGCCGCTGCGGGTAAAAATACTGCGCAATGACACGCACGATCCTGACAATCTCGCGCTGCCAGGGCTGAAGGACGAGGCTGTTCTTCTCGAGAAAGTACAGCAGGTTCTCCTCGGGCAGATTGAGCGATTTCTTCCGCTCCGCGAGGCTCTCGTCCTCTGCCTCCGGCTTGTTCTTTCCCTGGGAGGGCGGCAACGTCCGCCAGAGATCGTTGAAGGAACGCTCCTCGTATTCAAGGCGCTCGCGCAGCCCTTCGCGCTGCTGCTCCGATGACAGCTTCGGCGGCCGGTGGTAGCGGAAGACGCCTTGCTCCATCAGCGCGTGGGCGGAATCGAGCATGGCCTCCACGGGGGCCAGGCCATGCCGTTCCTCGCACCGGGCGATGTAGCTCTTGGCAAAATCCAGGTAGCTCAGGATGCCCCCGGCGTCGGTCCATTGCCGGAAGAGATGATTGTTCTTGAAGAAATGGTTGTGGCCCAGTGCCGCATGGGCGGTCACCAGGGCCTGCAAGGCCATGGTGTTCTCTTCCATGAGGTAGACGATGCAGGGATTGGAGTTGATGACCAATTCGTAGGCCAAACCGCGCGCGCCCTTGCGGTAGAGAAGCTCGTCATAGAGGAAACGCTTGCCGAACGACCAATGGCGATACATCAGCGGCATGCCGACCGATGAATAGGCGTCGAGCATCTGTTCGGAGGAAATGACCTCCATCTGCACCGGATAGATGTCGAGGCGAAGCTCTTCCTTGCCGATCGCCTCGATCTCGTCGTAGACCCGCGACAGTTTCGCGAAATCCCAGTCAGACCCGGAAAACAAAAGTTCGGATTTGCGCGCCTGACTGACCATCGGCCCCCGTCCTATCGACCCACAACCTCACGCGCTCTTGCGCAGCGCCGGCTGCCTGGCGAAGAGCTCGCGAAAGACCGGGTAGATGTCCGCCGGAGCGGCTATGCGCCTCATCTGGAAATTCGGCCATTTCCCGTCCACGGCGCTGTAAGCGCGCCAGAGCGACGTCCCGTTCTCGGTCGAGCCGAAAATGTGGCTTTCCCGCTCGTCGATGATCTCGACATAGGCGAAATACTGGCAAAGGCGCATGAGCCTGCGGTCGAGCAGTTCGATGCAGCGCTCGGAGTCGGTGGCGAAGTTGTCGCCGTCGGAAGCCTGCGCGGCGTAGATGTTCCATTCGGCGGCCGGATAGCGCTGCTCGATGATGCGCTGCATTTCCTCGAGCGCCGTGGAAACCACGGTGCCGCCGCTTTGGGTGTGGTAGAAGAAAGTGTGCTCGTCAACCTCCTTGGCCTCGTGGGTGTGGCGAATAAAGACGATCTCGGTCCGTTCGTAGCGCCGTGTCAGGAACAGGTGCAGCAGCACGAAAAAGCGTTTGGCCAGATCCTTCTCGCGCTCGCCCATCGATCCCG
>NZ_RZSL01000189.1:0-10118 GCF_003997355.1 Mesorhizobium sp. M1E.F.Ca.ET.041.01.1.1
ATGTCGGACCAATGCCCCTTCTGCAATCACCAGGCCGAGTGGCACGAGAGCAAGCGGCATCTTGTCCCAGCGCCTCGCCCGCATAACGGGAAACAGGATCGCCAGCGCGACGACCAGCAAGGGCAGGGATGCCAGCCAGACCGCCTCTGGCTCCGCCAGCGCCAGCATTCGCGCGCCCAAAGCCAAGGTAGCCAGCCCCAGCGTCGGCAGAGGAGGCTCCGCCCCGGTCCACGCGCGCTGCGCGGTCAGAAGATAGCCGGAGACCGCCATGCCGCCAAAGCCGAATATTCCCAAGCGGACATGCGCCTGCCCGGGATCCGCCAACGGCAGCAGCCACAGCCATGGCAGAATGACCGCGACCATGGCGGCGAGGGCGAAGAATACGCCGGCCGGATGGAAGATCAGCGGACTGCGCTTCATGCCGTCCGGTCTCCTCCGTCGGTCGGGTAAGATGTTATGTCGAGGTTTAAGAGACCGGGCAGACTCTGACAAAACCGCCTGATGATTATAAGGACGTATCAAAACAGATCCGTTGGCAGGCTGAGCGTCGCAATTTTCCAGCGCGTCGGCAAAACTATTGTTAATGTCTTGATGGATGCGCTCGTCCTCCTTCAAGACGCGCTGCCCTCCGAGGACGGCAGCCAATACCGAAACTATTCCGCCGAGCGTTGTTGGGGCCTGTTCGCCCATTTCGGGAGGCGCTTCCTGCAGTGCCTTACCATGCCCAGAAGAGGAGCCACCAGTTGAAGGCTCCGGATAGCACAGCAGCGCTAATCCCAGCACTAGAGGCAAGCCTGCGCGCGGTCGAGGCCGAATAACAGGCGGAAACCTGCCATGCGAGCCACAGGCACCAGAGAGTTGCGCCGCCTAGCAGGCTCATGCGCAGCGCGCCGACGAAGCCAAGCGACAGCCCCTCCGAGCGCAGCAGCGTCACGGTCGTCATCGACAGGCCGAGGAACAAGCCGCATCCAGCCATGGGTATCAGGCACTGGGCAAGGTGATGGAATCGGGCGATCCGGAAAGGGCCGAGTGCCCGCGTCGACAGGGCAAGTGCCGCGCCCACGGCAGTGGTGGTGAGACAGGCGATGCCCAGCAGGTAGCCGATCATGAGAGCGCCATCCAGCGGCGTCATCATGTCGTTCTGGTCTGGATAGTTGGTGAGGATCCACCAGGGCAGCCGCGGTTCGATCAGCGTGATGCCGCCATGCTCGACCAGCCATTCTGCAAGCTTTTGCCGCACGGTCACGTACAGCGGGCTCGATGCCCACTGAAACGCGCCCGCCGCCAACCCCATCAGCCCGAACACGATCAGGAATGTCTCCCAGGGCTTCGGTTCGCCACCCGCGACGTGGACGATCTCATGCGACGGAGAGCGTATTTCCAGAGCCACCGCCTGTTTGAATCCTGCGCAGCGTCCACACATATGGCAGGCCGATGCGCCCTGCATGGTGCGGATGGGCACCAGTGGCGCGCAATTGACGAAGGGAGGGGGCTTTCCCGGCCGATGCCGCCATGCGTGCCACGCTTCGTTGTCGACCGCGTAATGCAGCGGCGCGAGCTTCGAGAGCAGCGCGAAGACACCGTTGACCGGGCAGAGATAGCGGCACCAGACGCGCTTGTCGTGACCGCAAAGGAAGCCGACGACCATGGCGGCCAAAGTGGAGCCGCCTAGCACGACGATGACAGGCTTGGGATATTGGTAGACGCTGACCATCTGGCCGTAGATCGTCGTGCTGGCGAAGGCGACGAAGGGCCATCCCCTCCACTTTATCCAATGCGGGATGGCGCGGCCGAGTCCGTGGCGGCTGGCTGCTTCCGCAAGCGCCCCTTCGGGACAGAACAGCCCGCACCAGGAACGGCCAACCAGCACCATGCTGACCAGCACGAAGGGCCACCAGATGCCCCAGAAGACGAATTGAGCGAATAGTACGGCGTTGGACCAGATATGCGACAGCCGCGTCGGCATCGGCGCGAGTAAGGGCGCGATCAGCAGGGCCACATAGGCCACGATGATCGTCCATTGGACACGCCGGATTGCTGCCTGATGGTCGCGCAACCAAAGGCCGACGCGCGCGATGCCTGCCTGTATGCGACTGCTTGCCTGCGGATCTAGGCCTGCTGGATGGAGTGGGGTCTGTACAGAAGCCATGTGACCAAAGCCCAGTAGGCTGCGAAGGTGAGCAGTTCTATTAGAACTGGGCGGGCGCGATAGCCGATCAGGCCGGATATCAGGCCACCCGCCATGCCGCTGTCGGGCAACAGGAGCGACGTATCCCACAGCCGCCTCGACAGTGACGGCAGGAGCCCTAGCGAGATCAGATGGTCGATACCCGACAGCAGCAAAGAGCCGGCCAGGAACAGGAGCATCACCTCCGTCACCTGGAAGAAAGTCCGCCACGAGAGCACCTTGCCGCCGAGTTGCAACAGCCAATAGCTGACGAGCGCGGCCACGATGCCGAGCCCCGCAGCGAGTGCCGCGCCGAGGTTTGTGGCCGAGACACCAGCCATCGTTCCATAGAGGAAGACAGCCGCTTCGCTGCCTTCGCGCAGTACGGCCAGCGCGGCCAGCGCGAACACGCCGAGCCAATTCGATTGGTCCGCTACTTCGCTCAAGGACGCATGCAAGTCGGATTTCAACGTGCGGCCGCGGCGGCGCATCCAGAACACCATCTGCACGATGAGCGCCGCGGCAAGCAGGACGATGACCGTCTGGAAATACTCCTGCGCATCGTCGCTCAGCGCATCGCCCACCGTCAGAAGCAGAGCGGCCAGCGCGACGGCGCCGGTCAAGCCGATGCCCACGCCAGACCAAAGCCAAACCCGTCCTGCGCGGCGCTGGGCCGCCGGGCGCTGTCCAAGCCAAGCGTTTAGAATGCCGATGACAAGCAGCGCCTCGATGCACTCGCGCCAGATGACGAAGATAACGTTGAAATCCTGCATGCTCATGGCAACGGTACCTGCTAACCGCTATTTGGCGACAAGGACGGCTGGGGCTGCGCCGGGGTGGAAATCGTCGAAGAACGGATACTGGCCCGGATCGAGTGTGCGGATGACCATTACCGTTTCGGAGTGTGGCGCGACAACACGCTCCTTGCGCAATTCCAAGCTTTCGAATTCGGCAGGCATGTCGCCGAGATTGACCAGGTCTAGCCGGATGCGTCTATTGGTCGGCACCTCGAGGCGGAGCGGCGAGATCGCGCCGTCCTTGAACTCGATCCGGAAGGTGGGATCGTCATCTGCCAGCACGGCAGATGATATCAGTGCCAAGACCACCCCGGCATGAACTGCAGTGATCCGCGCGCTCATCTTCATCGGGTCAGTACGCGCCCTTCTTGCCAGTGCCGGCATAGACGAAATCGAAATCGATCGTTAACGGCTTGAACCATTCGCCAACGCCCGTCTCCTTGTCGACATGGCGCCCGAAATGTGCATGCGCATTGGCGGAGGGCGGCGAGATGGTCAGCGTCAGCTTGTACTTGCCGGCGCCGTCGAGCTTGACGTTATCGCCGTAATGCGGCCCGTCATTGGCCACCATGGGCATGAAATCGCCCTTCTGGACATGGCCGTTGTCCATATGCGTCAACTCGTAGGAGACGAGGAGGTCGGGCATCCAGTCGCCCTCGGCAAAGCCGTTCTTGTTATCCTTCGCAGCCTTGATATCGGCCTCCAGATGGACATTGGAGTCCTTGGCCGGACGCATAAGCCCCTCCGGTTCCATCTCTATAGGCTGGAGGTAGACGGCGCCAATCTCCATGCCTGCCACCATCTGCGGGGTGCCAACAGGAATCTCCTTGGCCAGAAGCTGACCGGTTCCGCCGATCAACAGACCCAGGATCAGCGCCGCCTTGACAGTTTGCATCGTTATTCGTGTCCTTGTTTCTCGATTACAAAAGCCAACCCTCCGACAGCGTGTTTCGTGTCGGACCAAATACCTTCCCAAAAAGATCATGTTAATGCGCGCTTTTCCACTCCCCCTGTCGGAGAGTCAAGCGAAAACAGTAGTTTAGAAGAGTTCTAAACTGAAGCCCGACCAACGGCGGTGCTGTCGCATTCTTCGAGAATTTCTCGTTCCTCTTTGCCCACGGCATAGCGCCTCGAGCAGCGATTCCCTTGGTTCATTGGTTGGTCGTCAGCGCGAGACCGAACGCAACGCAAGCGAGAGCCAGCCTGGGCTGCGCTGTTGTTCGTGGTCGTACCCTGTTCTCGGCCAATTCACTCTATGTGGGCATCGCGTCACCACTGGTGGGCGGAGCCGACATCTGCCTCCATCTCGGTTCGCCACGGCCGTGAGTGACACTATGCGCAGCGACGTCACAAACCACTCCGCCATTCATGCGCGCCGCTATCGGGCCTGCGCGGCGCTACGCCGCAACGATCAAACGACGCGGGTGTTTGCGTCACGAGCGGTGGGCAGCGATGCGGCAAGAGATGACCCCGGCTAGCATGTAATCCGTGCGTCAAAGTCGAAGGAGGTCCGTGAGATCCTCGCTGCCCCGGATGGGTTTGTATGGTCTATGCGAACGCGCAGAGGCGTTCCGATTCAGGACCGTGGACTCGCTTCCGCGTCTTCTGGCTCATCTCTGTCGCATAGCTGGGCGGCGACCCGATCGCGCGCTACGCTTTCTAAGATGTATGTCGGGGTCCTGCACGGTCGGGCATTCGCAACCGGTCTTTACCGAGCGCACTTTCTGCGAATTGTTTGCGCTTCGACAAATAGGCGGATTTCGACCGGGCTAGATTCTTAGGCTGGATCGGAGAGTCGGCTGTTCGGCAGCTTTCCGCAACAGTGGAAAGTGTGAACATGTCTGCATCAGAAGTCGCATCCCCGCCCCAGCTCGACGTACGCGCCATCTTGCCTATGGAACGCCATCCTCGAATATTCGGAATGGTCCATGCGTTGGCCGAGGGGCAGTCGTTCATAATCGTGAACGATCACGATCCGCGGCCTTTGCGCTATCAGATGGAAGCCAGATATCCTGGCCTGTTCGATTGGGAATACCTGCAGCAAGGGCCGGATATTTGGCGCGTTGAGATCAAGAGATCGCTGTCGTCCGGCTGCGACTGCTGCTGCGGCGGCTGATGATCAAGATCAATGCTCGGCGGCACGACCTGCTGGCATGAGCTGCCACTCAGGGCAAGCCATCTAAACATCAGATGCGAGAGCGTTCCCCGCCATGAGAGTGTCTTTGGAAATCAACGGCCAAGCGGTCGAGACGGAGGTTTCGGCAGCCTTGCGGTTAAGCGGGTTTCTCCGCGACGTCCTTGGCCTGACAGGCGTCAAGGAAGGCTGTTGCGAAGGGGAGTGCGGAGCCTGCACAGTGCTGCTGGATGGGAAGCCGATCAACTCCTGCCTGATGCTGACCTTGCAGGCCGCGGGGCGCGAAGTCACTACAGTCGAAGGACTCGGCGGAAGTAGCGGCCTGCAAGATGCGTTCCTGCAATTGGGCGCAGTGCAATGCGGCTACTGCACGCCGGGGATGCTGGTGGCGGCCGAAGGGCTCTTGCTTGACAAATCCAGTCCGTCCGAAGCCGAGATCCGCCATGCGCTGGCAGGCAATATCTGCCGCTGCACGGGTTTCGAGACCATCGTTCGAGCTGTTGCCGCCCACGCTGCCGCGCGCGAGGCGGCTCGTTGATGGGCGAGCTGTCAGTGGCCACACCGATCGACACGATGGAGTTGCGGGCGTTGTTATCCGCAGTAGCGGGAACGATAAATTTCATCGGCGGCGGGACGGACATGCTCATAGCGGGCCGCCCGATGCCTACAGGCGGCTTGCTGATTGATCTCTCACGCATAGCGGGCATGGCCTTCATCTATGCCGATGATGGCGGCATCCGTATCGGTGGCACCACGACTGTTGCCGCGATCGCCGCGGATCGCGGGCTTGCATTACGACTGCCTGCCCTTGCCGAGGCTGCCGCGCAATGCGGGTCTGTTCAGATCCGCAACCGGGCAACCATCGGCGGCAACATCGCAAATGCCGCCCCGGCCGCCGACCTTGTGCCCGTCCTGGTCGCAGCGAATGCCCGCCTGGGATGCATCGGGCGTGACGGCGCGTCGCGCGAGCTCGCAATTTGCGACTACGCGCCTAACAGCGGATGCCTGATCGCGGAAGTGATACTGCCGCGCGACGGCCTCCTTCCACACAGCGCTTTTGTCAAACTCGGACCCCGGCTGGACCTGAGCATCTCGCGTCTCAACATCGCGCTGTTGGCGGAGTTTCAGGATGGTCGTTTTGGCGATGTCCGAATCGCCGCAGGAGCGCTGGGGCCTCGGCCGCTGCGTCTGCGGATCGCGGAGGCGGCGCTCGCCGGCAGAAAACTCGAACATGCCACACTGCGCGATTTTCTTGCAGCTTTGGCCGCCGATGTCGATGCGGCGATCCCGGGTCGCAATTCGCAAGCCTACAAGCGTCGCGCGATCTCTGGGCTGGGGCTCGACCTGATCGCGCAAGCGGTGGGACTGAGCCCGCGTGACCAAGTCTTTGAGGACGTGGTGCAATGAATCAGTTGTCGCGCCGCGTGCCGCTGGTTGACGGTGTCGCGAAAGTCACGGGTGCTTTGCGCTTCACCGCCGACCTGGATGTCGAAGGTCTGCTGCACGGTGCGCTCGTGCTGAGCACCCGTCATCATGCTCGAGTCGCTCGTGTCGACCCCAGGGCCGCGTTGGCGGTCGAGGGGGTGCATGAGGTGTTTTGGCACGGCAACACGCCGGCTCACTTTTATAACAGCTCGATATGGTTTTCGGGGCAGAAGGCGCTGGAGGACGAACAGATGTTTCCGCAAGTCGTCCGCCACATTGGCGATCGGGTGGCGGCGGTGGTTGCCGATACGGAAGAAATCGCACGCCGTGCGGCGAGGTTGATCGAGGTCGACTATGTCGACCTTCCCGCCATCTTTGATCCTGAGGCAGCCCTCGCTCATGCGGGACTGCCGCTGCGCGAGGACGATACCCCAACGTTCTTGAACCCCGTAGCCGGCGAGACTTTCGTGTACGGCGACCCGGAGGCTGGCTTCGCGGCCGCCGATCTGATCGTCAAAACCCGCGTCACGACCCCGCGCAGCCATCATTGTGCGGTAGAGACCCATGCTTGTATCGCCAGGCCCGAGCCCAGCGGTCGCATCCTGATCCTGTCGCCGTGCCAGAGTGTCTTTGCGGTTCAGGCGGTCGTCGGGCAGGCGCTCGGCCTGCCTCCCGAGAAGATAAGGGTCCAAAAGACTCCGATAGGCGGCTCGTTCGGGGGAAAGGCAGAGCCAATCCTCGAGCCTTTGTGCGCTTTGTTCGCCCTGAAGCTCGGTCGGCCGATTATCATTCGTTACGACCGGAATGAGACATTCACTGCTACCCGGACGCGCTCCGGCGTCACGGGGTGGATGCGTATCGGGTTTGGTGTCGACGGCCGAATCCTGGCGCGCGAGACCTATACGCTTGTCGACATCGGCGCCTACTGCACAGGCGGCAACTACCTGCCCAGTTCGATGCTTCAGCGGCTGGTGCGGCTCTATGACGTACCGGCGGAGCGCTATAGCGGCCGCGCGGTCTATACGAACACTGTACCGGCAGGCGCGTTCCGTGGCTACGGCTCGCCGCAAATTCACACCATAGCGGAAATCTCGCTGGATATAGCCGCCCGCCGAATGGGGATGGATCCGGTGACCCTGCGCCACAGAAACCTCGTCGGCCCGGGGGCGATCGAGCCTTGGCAGGGGCTCGATGTCGGGAACGCCCGCGGCAGAGAGTGCTTGGCGCGTGGCGCCGAGGCGTTCGGCTGGACCAGACGCTACCGGAAGGGCGTCGGGCGAGGGCGATGGCGCCGAGGGGTTGGGGTTGCCTCGGCTACCCATATCAATGGCTGCTACCCGGGCTTCCATGAAGAAACCACGGCATTGTTGAGGCTGCTGCCGGACGGGCGGGCCGAGCTCGTCTGCGCCCTCCACGATCTCGGTTGCGGGGCTGACACGACGCTGGCGCAGATCGCAGCCGAGACGCTGGGGTTGAAGGCGTCCGACATCGTCATCGTTCCCGCCGATACCGATACCTGTCCTTACGATCTCGGCACGCGGGCCAGCCGCATGACCTATATCTGCGGGGAAGCCATCCGTCGCGCTGGCGTCGCTCTTGCAAGGTCGATCCGCGCGGCCGCGGGCCTGGAGCTGAATACGCCAGCCGACGATCTGTGTCTGGAAGCCGGCGCGATACATTGCCGGGACGACGTCGGCATCGCGCTCCCGGACCTCGCCGCCCGCCTGGTCAGTCGCGGGATCGAACTGCCGGCGGCAACCGAAAGCTATCGCGCCCAGGCCAATCCGGGCTCATATGCGGCGCATTTCGCGGAGGTCGAGGTCGACAGACTTACTGGTCGCGTAAAGGTTACAGACTACCTAGCCGTCCATGATATCGGCAGGGCGATCAACCCGATGCTGGTGGAGGGCCAGATCCACGGCGGAATCCAGATCGGCATCGGCTATGCGCTCTACGAGGATGTCGCAATCGACCGCGCCACCGGCCGGATGCGCGGCGACAGTTTCAGCCGCTACACGCTGGCGAATGCGCCCGAGATGCCGCCTATACGCGTGCTGCTCGTAGAAGAGGGCGAACCCACTGGGCCCTTCGGCGCCAAGGCCGTTGGGGAGATTGCGACGATCCCGGTGGCGGCGGCGGTCGTCAACGCCGTGAATAACGCCTTGGGCATCGAACTCACGGAACTGCCGCTTTCGCCAGAGCGCGTCCTTGCGGCGATAGGTTGAGGATGGGAGCGACCGCGCCGGGTTGTGAGGCGGATCATCCCAAAACAGAAGGATCCACCAAGATCCGGCCCGCGCCGATGAGCTCGAGGCAGTAAGGCACGGCGGGAAAGACAGCGTCGAGGCACACGTCGATGGAAGACGGTTTCCCGGGCAGGTTTATGATCAGCGATCGGCCGCGGACTCCTGCGGTCTGACGTGAAAGGATGGCCGTGCGCACATGCTGCAAGCTTGCCTGCCGCATGAGCTCGCCGAAACCGGGCAACTCCTTGGTGATGACCTGCCGCATGGCTTCCGGAGTGAGGTCCCTCGGCGAGGGACCGGTTCCACCTGTTGTGAGGATCAGATCGGCGCCTGCCTGGTCGCAAAGCTCGATGAGCACGTCACGGACACTCTCCAGGCCGTCGGGAACGATGCGACGAACAAAATCATAGGGCTCTGCCAGGACACGGCGAAGCCAGCGTTCGATCGCTGGCCCGCCAAGATCCTCGTACTCGCCGCGGCTTCCACGGTCTGAGATGGTCACGATTGCAATCTGGGTCATTTCCGTCAGGCCGGGGCGGTTGCGTGCCATCCGGGCTTGGCGTGGGCGTACCCGTCGACCAGTGTACCGGGCAGATCGAGGCACGAGAGAGCGAAGCGGGCACCTCCAGGCTCCTCTTTGCCATCGGCAAGTCGCCTGTAAATCCTCGCAACCTCGACCATGTCGCATGTCTGGGGAGACAAACGAAGGCGCCTGACGCCCTTTGAGACGAGCGCGCCTGGCGCAGGGCAGAAAGCTTGCAGCTGATTGGAAAGGGTCTGCACGCCGTTGACGGCGAGGAACTGCTGATCGTCGAGCGTATCGACCGAGAGACCGTCGGGATCCTTTTCGCAGGTGAACTGGCACGAATCCTTATGAAGGCCGTGGATCCGAGCGTGATAACACCGTCCGGAAAGGGCGAGCGGCAACCGCCCGAACGCAAAAATCTCGAACTCAGCCTCCGGACATTTCGAAGCCATGACGCCGATCGCTGCAAACGACAACTCCATGGGCGGGCAGATCGTTTGCGCGCCGAGTTGGATCAGGAATTTCGCGGAAGCCTCGTTGTAGACATTCAGGAACGGACCCGTGACGAAGGGTTTGCCGGAGCGTGACGGCAGGCAAGACACGTCATTGATCTCGACCAGCCGCTCGTCCCCGCAAAGATCTTCGACGCTTCTACGCTCCCGAGCGGTCGCCGGCGCGGCCAGCGTGGACAGCACCACCTGTTTTCCGCCACGCTCCAGGCGTTCGATGACCGCTGGCCACGCGGGGTCCGAAAACGGCATCCGCTTTCCGCAGACGACTTCACCAACGTGAACCCGGTCGATCGGGGCCTCGTCCGCTATCC
>NZ_RZSL01000018.1:0-27166 GCF_003997355.1 Mesorhizobium sp. M1E.F.Ca.ET.041.01.1.1
GGCGTGATGCGCAGCCGCTCGGTGCCGCGCGGCACCGTCGGATAGTTGATCGGCTGGATGTAGATGCCGTGGACGCCGAGCAGGCGGTCGCTGGCCATCTTGCACAGCTCCGGATCGCCGACCAGCACCGGCACGATGTGGGTGGCCGATTCCATCACCGGCAGCCCGGCCGCGGCGAGAACCTGCTTGGTCCTGGCTGCCTGGCGCTGCTGCGCGTCGCGCTCGGCCTGCGAGCGCTTCAGATGCCGGATCGAGGTGGTGGCCGCCGCCGCGATCGCCGGCGGCAGCGCGGTGGTGAAGATGAAGCCCGGCGCATAGGAGCGCACGGCGTCGATGACGGCGCTGGCGCCGGCGATGTAGCCGCCCAGCGTGCCGAAGGCCTTGGCCAAGGTGCCCTCGATGATGTCGATGCGGTCGGCCAGCCCCTCGCGCTCGGTGATGCCGCCGCCGCGCGGCCCGTACATGCCCACCGCATGCACCTCGTCGATATAGGTCATGGCGTTGTAGCGCTCGGCGAGCTCGACGATCTGCCGGATCGGCGCGATGTCGCCGTCCATCGAATAGACGCTTTCGAACACGATCAGCTTGGCGCGCTCGCGGCCCGCCGCCTGCAGCAGGCTTTCCAGATGCGCGACGTCGTTGTGGCGGAAGATCTTCTTCTCGGCGCCCGAGCGCCGCACGCCCTCGATCATCGAGGCATGGTTCAACTCGTCCGAGATGATCAGGCAATTGGGCAGGAGCCTGGCGATCGTCGAGATCGAGGCCTCGTTGGAGACGAAGCCGGAGGTGAAGACCAGCGCCGCTTCCTTGTCGTGCAGGTCGGCCAGCTCATGCTCGAGCTCGACCAGCGGGTTGGACGTGCCGGAGATGTTGCGGGTGCCGCCGGCGCCCGAGCCCATCTTGCCGGCCGCGGTCTGGAAGGCGGTAATCACATCGCCGTTCTGGCCCATGCCGAGATAGTCGTTGGAGCACCAGACGGTGATTTCCTGGGCGCGGCCGTTCGAGCGCCAGATGGCGCGCGGGAACTTGCCCACGATGCGTTCGAGGTCTGCGAAAACCCGGTAGCGCCGCTCCGCATGGAGCTGGTCGATCGCGTCTTCGAAGAACCGCTGGTAATTCATGTCGGCTTCCCAATTTTGCGCCGGATCATAGTCACCGGCCTGATGCTCGTCCACCGGACCAAACCGGTCAAAATGCCACGCCCCGGGCCTGTTCCTAACGCTGCCGGATCGTGGCCTATTCCCCCCAGAATGTGTGAACGAGGGTGTGAACCAGTTTCGTTTCGGTACGATGCCTCGGGCGGGAGGAACTGTTACAGACTTAACATTCAGGGAGGCTAATGCATATCG
Source organism: Mesorhizobium sp. M1E.F.Ca.ET.041.01.1.1 (assembly GCF_003997355.1). NCBI lineage: Bacteria > Pseudomonadati > Pseudomonadota > Alphaproteobacteria > Hyphomicrobiales > Phyllobacteriaceae > Mesorhizobium > Mesorhizobium sp. M1E.F.Ca.ET.041.01.1.1. The sequence continues at coordinate 1,350 of NZ_RZSL01000018.1, forward strand.
CCCAAAAGTGCACAGCGGTTTTGGGGGAACGACATGCATCAAAACAAAACGTAAGGCGCGTCGACTGTATCCATTTCGACGCGCTTTAATGGGCTTGCGGCGGGGTTTCCAGCACGGTGGCTGTTGAGACAGTTTCCGATAAATCTTGATCAGCGAGGTGGATGATGACGGTTTTGGTAACAGGCGGTGCCGGCTATATCGGCAGCCACATGGTCTGGGAGCTTCTCGACGCCGGCGAAAGCGTCGTCGTGCTCGACCGGCTTTCCACAGGCTTCGAATGGGCGGTGGCGCCCGAGGCGAAGCTCGTCGTCGGCGACGTCGCCGACCGTGAGCTGGTCGGCCGGATCATCCGGGAAAACAAGATCGACGCCATCATCCACTTCGCGGGCTCGATCGTGGTGCCGGAATCGGTCGCCGATCCGCTCGGCTATTACGAGAACAACACCTGCAAGACCCGCACGCTGATCGAAACCGCGGTACGTGAGGGCGTGCCGCATTTCATCTTCTCTTCCACTGCCGCCGTCTATGGCGGCGCCGGGCTGGAACCGGTGCGCGAGGACGCGCGCCTGGCGCCTGAATCGCCCTATGGCCTCTCCAAGCTGATGAGCGAATGGATGCTGCGCGATGCCGCCATCGCGCACGATATCCGCTACACGGCGCTGCGCTACTTCAACGTCGCCGGCGCCGATCCGAAGGGCCGCACCGGTCAGTCGACGCCGGGCGCCACGCATCTGATCAAGGTCGCCTGCGAGACCGCGCTCGGCAAGCGGCCCTTCATGCAGGTCTTCGGCAACGACTATCCGACGCCGGACGGCACCTGCATCCGCGACTACATCCATGTCAGCGATCTCGCGGCGGCGCACCGGCTGGCGCTGCAGCGGCTGCGCGAAGGCGGCGAGAGCCTCGTCGCCAATTGCGGCTACAGCCACGGCTATTCGGTTCTCGAAGTGATTGAGAGCGTGCGCCGCGCCTTCGGCCATGATTTCGATGTCCGCATGGGTGACCGCCGTCCGGGTGATGCCGCCGCAGTCGTCGCCAATTCCGAGCTTGCCCGCAAGGAGTTCGGCTGGGCGCCGCAGCGCGACGACCTCGACCAGATCGTCAAGGATGCGCTGGCCTGGGAGCGCATCCTGACGGGCAAGAATTCGGTGCGGAGCTAGGGCAATTCCAGGAAAAGTGCGTAGCGGTTTTCCGTCCGAAATTGCGTCAAAACAAATAGCTAGAGCATTCGCCGTTTCCGTGAAACGGTGAACGCTCTAGCCGCAGCAAGCTGTTGGGCCAAGGGCTCGTCCGACCTGTCGATACGCGCTATTGAGAGCCTAAAGGCGGTGCGTGGATGCGCGCCGCCCGGTTCGGTTATCGAGGGGGCGGCATGAAAATTATGGTGCTCGGAGCCGGCGTCGTTGGCACGGCGGCCGCCTACTATCTGGCTAGAGACGGCCATGAGGTGACGGTCATCGAGCGCCATGAGGCGGCGGCGCGCGGCACCAGCCAGTCGAATGCCGGCCTTGTCTCGCCAGGCGACGCCACCGCCTGGGCTTCGCCCGCGGCGCTGAAGACCTTCCTGCGGGCGCTGTGGAACCACGATCTCGGCATCAAGGTCAGGCTGCGCCTCGATCCCTATTTCTATGCCTGGAGCCTGCGCTTCCTACGCGAATGCACGGCGACGCGCCTGCGCGCCAACACCGACATCAAGCTCCGGCTCGCGCTCTATTCGCGCGATTGCATCAACGCGCTGTCGGACGCGACCGGCATCCAATACGACGAGCGCAAGAAAGGCATCCTCTACTTCTTCCGCTCGCAGAAGAGTTTTGACACCGGCGCCGACAATTACCGCTATCTCGGCGAGCACGGCCTGCCGATCGAGATCGTCGGCCGCGACCGTCTGGCCGAGCTGGAGCCGGGCCTCGCCGGCGTGAAGGACAAGATCGCCGGCGGCATCTATTCGCCGATCGACCAGACGGGCGATTCCAAGCAGTTCGTCGACAAGCTTGCCGCCTACGCGGCCGAGAAGCTCGGCGTCAAATTCCTGTTCGGCACGACCGTGCAAGGCCTCGATATCGAGGGCGATCACGTGCGCGCGGTGATGACCTCGGCCGGCCCGGTTACGGGCGACGCCGTCGTCATCTCCATGGGACCGGAAAGCGGCCTCATCGGCCGCCGCTACGGCATCGACCTGCCGGTCTATCCGGTGAAGGGTTACACGGCGACCATCCCGCTGGAGGACGAGAGCAAGGGCCCGACCATGGGCGGCGCCGACGAGGACCGGCTGATCGGCTATTCGAGGCTGGGAAACCGGCTGCGGATGTCCTCGACGGCGGAATTCACCGGCTTCGACCGCGCGTTCAAGCCTCGCGATTTCAGAACCATTCTGGAGACCGGCAAGGACCTTTTCCCCGGCGCCTTCGACGAGAAGAAAGCTGTATTATGGGCAGGCCTGAGGCCGATGATGCCGAATTCCGTGCCCATCTTCGGCCAGGCGAAATACCGCAACCTCTATCTCGATACCGGCCACGGCCATCTCGGCTGGACCATGGCCTGCGGCTCGGGAAGATTCCTGGCCGACCTCGTCGCCGGCCGCAAACCTGAGATCGATCCGCAGGGGCTGCTTTACGCCAATTGAGGGCAATCATCTTAGCAGTGATAACTTGCGGCATGTTTGGCGAGTCGCCAATTGCCGAGGCAGGCGCTGCCCCTCATCCGCCTGCCGGCACCTTCTCCCCGTTAAGTGACGGGGAGAAGGGGGCTAGCCGAAACGGCTGCGCACTGTTCTGCATCGCTGGCGATTGGCGAAATCGTCAAGACAGCGTCTTTCTCCCCGTCACTATACGGGGAGAAATGCCCGGCAGGGCAATGAGGGGCGGCGCCGACCGTCAGATAATGGCAAGCATCTGGGCGCAGATCATGTCCCGACGACCCGCTGCCACGATCGCGCGTAATCGTGCCAAGCCGGATCGGCGGATGGTTCGGTCAGCTCGCCTTCGCTCATGACGTTAGCGCTATCCGACGCCAGCAGCGCCGCGCCGATGCTGGTTCCGGTCGAGGTCTCCGATGCAATAACGTGCCTGCCTGTCGCTGCCGCCAGCATGCGGATGAAGAGCCGGTTCTGCGCGAAAGGCCCTTCGACCGTCGTCGGCCCGTCGCCGCCTATGAGGTCAAGGCAAGTCGCAGTCATCAGCGCCAGATAGAACGAGATGGCGGCGAAGCGCTGGCCGGGATTCAGTCCCTCGGCGTTGCGCCACTGTGCAGGCTGGTGCGGGAAGGGGCCGGAGCCTTGCTGAGTGGAAGGCAGCAGCAAGGCTTTTCGCGCCAGCACAGCGGCGACATCGCTCTCGCTCCAGTCCTGAGGCTGGCCCCCGGTCAACAACGAGAATTCGCGCCCGCCCATGAAGCGGGCCGAAGGCACGGGGTCGCCGAGCGCGTTGACATTGACCAGCGTGTCGCGCGCCGGGTCGAGCTCGACCTTCCTGCCGCCGACGGCCATCGACACCACCCAGGTGCCGGTCGAGACGACGGAAAAAGGCGGCCGATCGGACAAAAGATGCGGCAGCAGCGAGGCGTTGGAGTCGTGCAGGCCGCAAAAGACGGGAGTCGCGGGGTCGAGTCCGGTCTGTTGCGCGATCGCCTGCAGGATCGGCCCCAGTCGGTCTCTTGCCGGCCGCACCGGTGCCATCAGCTGGCGCCAGCCCATCTGGTCGACCAGCGACGAATAGTCGGCCTGCCAGGGGTTCCAGAGATCGGTATGGCAGCCGAGCGATGTCACTTCGTTGGCGGCGACACCGGTAAGCCGCAGCGCCCAGTACTGCGGATACATCAGGATCGCGGCGGCGCGCGCGAACTCGGCAGGAAAGCGCTTCTGCTGCCAGAAGAGCTGCGCGCCGATGTTGAGGCCGGCCGGCAGGCGCGGCGTGCCCGTCTCGGCAAAGGGCGGACGGACCGCATCATAGTTCTGCGCAAGTTCATCGGTGCCGGTGAATTCATAGTCGATCGCCGGAAGCGCAAGCCCGCCTTCGGCATCGACCAGCACCGCGGTCGCGCCATGGGTGGTGATCGAGATGGCGTCGATGGGCTGCTCGCGGTGGAGGTCGGAGAGGCTTTCGAGGATGAAGGCCCACAATCGCTCGACATCGTGATGCGGGTAGGGGCCGTCCGCGATGACGGCATTGGCCGTGCGGCGAAGCGCTACTTCGGCCATGCGCGCGAGGTCGACCAGCGCCAGCTTGGCGTTGGTCTTGCCGATATCGATGACGGCGACAATCATGCCATATGGAACATTGTTTCCAGCGGCACCGCCACCGGCTCGTTGTCGGGTTTGGTCTCCATGACGTCGGCCATATGCGCCCACCAGCGCTGCATCACCGGATGCTTGGGCAGATCGGCCATGCCGTGATCGCTGCTGCGCCACAATACCCCGAACAGGATGCTGGTCTCCTCATCGAGATGGATCGAATAATCGGAGACGCCGGCCTGCTTCAAAAGCGCGACCAGCGACGGCCAGATCTCTTCATGGCGCCGCTTGTATTCGGCCTTCATGCCGGAGTTGAGCTTCATCTTGAAGGCGTATTTCTCCATCAGGCGAAGCGTCCTTCGCGCAGGCGGCGCCACACGATGGGCAGCGCGATCACGATGATCAGCAATAGCCCGATGAAGATCGACATGACGATGCCCGGCACGTTGAGCAGGCCGAGTCCGAACGTCACCAGCCCCATGATGAAGGCGGCGAGCACGACGCCCAAGATGCTGCCAGCGCCGCCGAGGATCGAGACACCGCCCAGCACCACCATGGTGATTGCTTCCAGCTCATAGCCCTGCGCGATCGAGGGCCTTGTCGAGCCGAGCCGCGAGGTGATCAGCACCGAGGCGATGCCCGACATCAGCCCGGTCAGGCAGAACAGGATGAATTTTATGCGGCCGACGCGCACGCCGGAGAACTGGCAGGCGACCGGATTGTTGCCGATGGCAAAGACCTTCCGGCCAAAACTCGTGCGATGCAGCACGAACCAGTAGATGAGCGCCGCGACGAGGAACAGCGCCAGCTCGAACGAGAAAACCCACCAGACATAGCCCTGGCCAAAGAACGCAAAGCTCTCCGGATAGCCCTTATAGGCCTGGTCGCCGAGGATGATGAAGGCGATGCCGCGGAACAGGCTCATCGTACCTATGGTGACGACGATGGAAGGCAGACCGAGCCGCGTCACCAGCAGCCCGTTGAAGGCGCCGCAGCCCAGCCCGACAACGACGCCGATTGCCACCAGCACCGGCGTGCCGGCGCCGGACTGCACCGCCATGCCCATCATGGTCGAGGCGAGCGCCACGATCGCCGCGACCGAAAGATCGATCTCGCCGGAGATGATCAGCAGCGCCATGGCAAGCGCGATCAGGCCCTTTTCTGTGAAGTTGAAGGTGAGGTCCGACAGCGACCATGGATCAAGGAAATAGGGCGAGGCGAGGCTGTTGACCGCGAAGATGAGAACCGCGATGACGACGAGCAGTGCCTCCCAAGAGAAGATCGCGGAAGAGAGCGGCTTGTCGAGCCGGTCCGGTATGCGGCGTGGGTGAGGAGTGTCGCTCATGCCGCTTCCGCCTTTCTCAGGATGATGCGGCCCTGCCGGCGCTCGCCGCGCGCGTTGAGCACCACGGCCAGGATGATGGCGCTGCCCGAGATCGCCATCTGCCAGAAGGGCGAGATGTTGATGACCGGCAGCGCGTTGGAGATGATGCCGAGAAACAGCGCCCCTAGCACCGCGCCGCCGACCGAGCCGATGCCGCCGGCGATCGAGATGCCGCCGATCACGCAGGCGGCGATGATGTTGAGCTCATAGCCGTTCGCAACCTCGACCGAGGCGATCACATAGCGCGAGATCCACAAGTATCCGGCGAGCCCGCCGATCATGCCGGAAATGCAGAAGACGATGAACTTGGTGCGGCCGACATCGATGCCGGCATAGACCGACGCGGTCGGATTGACGCCGATGGCATGGATCGAGCGACCGATCTGCGTGCGCGTCATCACCAGGAAGAACAGCGCGATGACTATGATAGCGATCCACGACAGCACCGGCAGGCCGAGGAAGGCGGCGCGCTGGAAGTTGATGAAGTCCGGGCTCATCTGGTCGGCATTGACCCAGGCGCCGCCGGACACGACGAAGGTCGCGCCGCGATAGATGGTCAGCGTGCCGAGCGTCACCACGATCGAGGGGATGTTCAGCCGCCACACCAGGAAGCCATTGATGGCGCCGAGCACCAGCCCGACGAACAGTGCGATGGCGATCAGCACCGGGATCGGGATCGCCGGATGCGCGGCGTTGAGCATCGCCACCACCATGCCGGTGAAGCAGAGGTTGGACGCCATCGACAGATCGATCGAGCGCGTCAGGATCACCACCATCTGTCCCAGCGCCAGGATCATCAGGATCGAGGTGTCGTTGAACACCTGGCGCAGATTGGCCGGGTCGGCAAAGCCAGGGAAGCGCGTGGAAATCAGGCCGATCAGCACGGCGATGCCGGCAAGCAGCCAGATCTCGCGGTATTTGAGGAAGTTCTTCATGCCGCGATCCCCGCTGCGGTTCGCACCAGCGTTTCGGCGTCCAGCCCCTTGTTGTCGTAGACCGAAGCGATGCGGCCCTCGCGCATGACCACGACCCGGTCCGACATGCCGAGGATTTCGGGCAGCTCGGACGATACCATGATCACAGACAGGCCTTGCGCGACGAGCTCGGCCATGAAGCCGTGCACGGCGGCCTTGGAGCCGATGTCGATGCCTTTGGTCGGCTCGTCGAGGATGATCACTTTGGGCGTCGTGGCCAGCCATTTGGCGATGACCACTTTCTGCTGGTTGCCGCCGGAAAGCGTGCCGACGTCCTGGCTGAGCGATGAGGCGCGCAGGTCGAGCCGCTCGGTGTAGGAGCGAGCAAGCGAGAATTCTTCCGCGAGCCTCAGCACACCGGATTTCGAGGTGCGCGCCAGCGACGGCAGCGACACGTTCTGGAAGATCGGCAGGCCGATCACCACGCCCTGCTTGCCGCGCTCTTCCGGCACATAGACGATGCCGGCCTCGATGGAATCAGCCGCTGATTTCGGCGTGATTGAGTTGCCGTCCAGCGAGATGGTGCCTCGGCTCGTGCGGGTGATGCCGGCGATCGCCTGCATCACCTCGCTGCGCCCGGCGCCGACCAGGCCGTAGAAGCCGAGGATCTCGCCCTTGCGCAATTCGAAGCCGATGTCGTCGAACTCGGTAGGGTGTGAGAGTCCAGCGACAGAAAGCACCGGCGCGCCGATCTTCGGCTCGCGCTGCGGAAAAATGCGGTCGACGTTGCGGCCCACCATCATGCGCACGATCTCGTTCTGGCCGGTGTCTTTCAGCAGGCCTTCGCCGACCATCTCGCCGTCGCGGAAGACGGTATAGCGGTCGGCGATGCGGTAGATCTCGTCGAACTTGTGGCTAATGAAGAGCACCGCCTTGCCTTCGCTCTTCAGGAATTCGATCAAGAGGAAAAGCTCTTCGATCTCCTTCATCGAAAGGGCGGCGGTCGGCTCGTCCATGATGACGATGCGCGCATCGATCGACATCGCGCGAGCAACGGCAACGAGGTGCTTGTTGGCGATGCCGAGGTCCTTCAGCCGCGTGTCGGCATCGATATGGCCGGCGCGCATCGTCTCCAGCACCTCGCGCGCATCTTTGCGCATCGTGCGCCAGTCGATGGTGCCGAGGCGGGTGCGCGGCGCATGGCCGAGGAAGATGTTTTCGGCGACCGACAGGTCGTCGAACAGCACCGTCTCCTGATGGATGGCGGTGATGCCGTGGCCGAAGGCGGCGTGCGCGCTGGGCAGCGTCGTGGCCTGGCCGTCGATGCTGATTTCGCCGGTGTCGGGTTGGTAGATGCCGGTCATGATCTTGACCAGCGTCGACTTGCCGGCGCCGTTCTCGCCGATCAGCGCCGTGACTTGTCCGGGATAGAGCGACAGGCTGACATTGTGCAGCGCGCGCACGCCCGGGAAACTCTTGGAGATGCCGGTGAGCGTCAGGCGCGGAGCCTTACCCTCCCCCTTGTGGGGAGGGTCGCGAACGACGTGAGCGGGTTGGGGGTTGTCTAGCATATCAAGTTAAGGTCCTGGTGCATGGAGATGTCGCCACCCCCCACCCCGTCTCGCCGGCTTTGCTTCGCAAGACCGTCTCGCCGACCCTCCCCACTAGGGGAGGGTACTGGCGTCCGAGATCAATAGATCTTGGAGAACTTCTCGATGTTGGTCTTGTCGAACTGGAAGGGCGGAGCCATCGCGGCCGAGTTGGTGTCGTCGAGCGTCACCTTGCCGACGCGGCCGATCGACAGCGTGGCGCCGGGCTTGGCCTCTTCCTTCTTCACTGCGAGGTCATGGGCCAGATAGATGGCCGAGTAGCCGAGGTCGATCGGATTCCACAGGGCGACCGCCTGGCTAGCGCCGTTGTCGATGAACTTCTTGAACTCGGACGGCAGCGCCAGGCCGGTGACGTTGACCTTGCCGATCAGGTTCTCATCGGTCACCACCTGCGCCGCGGCGACGACACCGACGGTGGTCGGCGCGATGATCGCCTTGAGGTTCGGATAGGACTTCAGCAGGCCCTTGGCTTCATCGGTGCTCTTAGCCGAATCGTCGTCGCCATAGACGGTGGCGACCAGCTTGATCTTCGGGAACTTCTCCGGCAGCACCTTCTTGGCCGCTTCGATCCAGGCGTTCTGGTTGGTCGCGGTCGAGGAGGCCGAGAGGATCGCGACGTCGCCGCCTTCCGGCAGGTAGTCGGCGGCGAGCTTGATGATGGTCTCGCCGATCAGGCCGGTGTCGGACGGGTTGAGGTGGAGCTGGCGGCCTTCCTTGGCGACGCCGGAATCCCACGAGATCACGGTGATGCCGCGATCCATCGCCTTCTTCAACACCGGCACCAGCGCGTCGGCGTCATTGGCCGAAACTGCGATCGCGTTGACCTTCTGCGCGATCAGCGAGTTGATCACCTCGATCTGCGCTTCCGCTGTCGCCTTGGTCGGGCCGGTGTAGATGACGTCGACGTCGCCCAACTCCTTGGCCGCTTCCTCGGCGCCCTTGTTGGCGGCGTCGAAGAAGCCGTTGCCGAGCGACTTCACGACCAGCGCGATCTTGACGTTCTCGGCATAGGCGGCATTCACGAACATGGCGGCGGAAAAGGCCGCCGTTACCAGCAGTTTCTTCAAAAAGCTCATCGAATATCCTCCCTTGAGCGTTGCATTCCATCGCCGCTGCGGGCGCGAGTTCACCTCAGGCCTGCAGTGAAGATTCTTCCTTGTTGCTTGACTGTTTGCTGGCGACGATCAGCGCCACGCCTGCTGTCTCCAGCATCTTGGCTTCCCGGTCCTCGATGCCGTCATCGGTGATCACCGTTGCGATGCGCGACAGCCCGCACAGGATCAGGCTGGAGCGCATGCGGAATTTCGAGGAATCGACCAGCACCACCAGCTCGTCGGCCTGGTCGATCAGTTTCTGCTCGGCCTGGATCAAGAGCGGGTCGCCCTCCATCAGCCCGAGCGGTCCCAGGCCTTGAGCGCCCATGAACATGCGGCGCGCATAGAAATTGCGCGTCACGTCATTGTCGAAGGGCGACAGGATGATGTTCTGCTCGCGGTAGATCGTACCGCCCGACAGCATCACCGTGTTCTTCGAGTGCTTTAGCAGGTGCTCGGCGATCGGGAAGGAATTGGTGAAGATCGGCATGCGGCGCCCGGTCAGGAAATGCACCATCTGGAAGGTGGTGGTGCCGCCATTGATGATGATCGGCTCGCCATCCTTGCAAAGGTTCACCGCTTCCCGCGCGATCGCACGCTTCTGCGCCGCGTTCAGCGTCTCGTTGACGGAAAAAGGCCGGCCGGCAAGGCCGATGAACTGCGGCGGCGAGATCGCCTCGGCGCCGCCGCGCACCCGGCGCAGGCGCTTTTGCACGTGGAGGGCCGCGATGTCGCGCCGGATCGTTGCCTCGGAGGAGTCCGTCAGATCGACCATCTCCTGCACCGTCACCACAGGCTTTTCCTGGACGGCGGACAGAATGATCCTGTGGCGCTCTTTTTCGTGCATGGTTCCTCCCTGCCAGGCCATCAGGCACTAGAAAACGCGCAGTGTCAATCATTTCCGATCATATAATTTCATTGTGCAGTGCAATATGATCGATATTGATCGTTTGTGATTGACAAGTGCGCCGCTTGCGTAGACATTCCCGGCGAGAAAAGAGGAGCGCACGGTCCGCGCTTCAAGGGAGGATACCTATGCTCGACAAGCGCTCCGGCTCGCGCCTCGCCAATCTGTGGGACGATGCAAAAGCCGAAGGGATGAGCGGCCCCGAGCTCCTGGTCTATCGCTCGAACACGCTCGGCTCCGACAAGCGCGTCACCAACTATGGCGGCGGCAACACCTCCTCCAAGGTCTGGCAGAAAGACCCGCTGACCGGCGAGGAGGTGGAAGTCCTGTGGGTCAAGGGCTCGGGCGGCGACAGCGCCTCGATCAAGCTTGACGGTTTCGCCACCCTATACATGGACAAGCTGCGCTCCATTAAGGAACTCTATCGCGGCGTCGAGCATGAGGACGAGATGGTGGGCTATCTGCCCCACTGCACCTTCAACCTCAATCCGCGCGCCGCCTCGATCGACACGCCGCTGCATGCCTTCGTACCCAAGGCTTGCGTCGACCACATGCATCCCGACGCCATCATCGCCATTGCCGCCGCCAAGGATTCCAAGGCGATCACGAAGGAGATCTTCGGCGATGCCATCGGCTGGCTGCCCTGGAAGCGGCCGGGCTTCGAGCTCGGCTTGTGGCTGGAGAAATTTTGCCTCGAAAATCCCGACGCCAAGGGCGTGGTTCTGGAAAGCCACGGCCTGTTCACCTGGGGCGACACACCGAAGGAATGCTACGAAACCACGATCTCGGTGATCAATCAGGCGATCGACTGGTTCGAGCGCAAGTCCCAAGGCAAGGCGATCTTCGGCGGCGAGGTGGTGAAGTCGCTCGACGCACCGGCGCGCCGCGCCATTGCCGCGAAATTGATGCCGAGGATCCGCGGCCTGATCTCCGAAAAAAGCCACAAGCTCGGCCATTTCGACGACCAGCCGGCCGTGCTGGAATTCGTCAATTCGAAGGATTTGCGGCCGCTGGCGGCGCTGGGCACGTCTTGCCCCGATCATTTCCTGCGCACCAAGATCCGGCCGCTGGTGATCGAGTTCGATCCGAAGAACCCGGATGTCGACGCCGTCATCGCGCGCCTCGCCGACGACATCGCCGAATACCGTGTCGGCTACCAGGCTTATTACGACGCCTGCAAGCACGCGGACTCGCCTGCCATTCGCGATCCGAATGCGGTTGTCTATCTGATGCCGGGCGTCGGCATGTTCACCTTCGCCGGCGACAAGGCCACGGCGCGCATCTCCGGCGAGTTCTACGTCAACGCCATCAACGTGATGCGCGGCGCCTCGACCGTCTCGTCCTATGTCGGTTTGCCGGCGCAGGAAGCTTTCGACATCGAATACTGGCTGCTCGAGGAAGCAAAGCTGCAGCGCCTGCCGAAGCCGAAGGCGCTGGCCGGCCAGATCGCGCTGGTCACCGGCGGTGCCGGCGGCATCGGCCGCGCCACCGCCAACCGGCTGCTGCGCGAAGGCGCCTGCGTGGTGCTTGCCGATATCGACGAGGCGGCGCTCGCCAGCGCCAACGAAGAACTCTCGAAGGCTTATGGCAAGGACTTCGTCCGTCCGGTACGCATCGATGTGACATCGGAAGATCAGGTGACTGCGGGATTCGCTGAAACTTCGGTCGAATTCGGCGGCGTCGACATCCTGGTTTCCAATGCCGGCCTGGCCTCTTCGGCGCCGATCGAGGAGACGACGCTGGCGCTCTGGAACAAGAATATGGACATCCTGTCGACCGGCTATTTCCTTGTTTCGCGCGAGGCTTTCCGGCTGTTCCGCACCCAGAAGATCGGCGGCAACGTCGTCTTCGTCGCCTCCAAGAACGGCCTTGCCGCTTCGCCCAATGCCGCTGCCTACTGCACGGCCAAGGCGGCCGAGATCCATCTCGCGCGCTGCCTCGCGCTCGAAGGCGCGGAGGCGCAGATCAGGGTCAACGTCGTCAATCCCGACGCGGTCCTGCGCGGCTCCAAGATATGGAGCGGCGAGTGGAAGGAACAACGCGCCGCCGCCTACAAGATGTCGACCGACGATCTCGAGGAGCATTACCGCTCGCGCTCGATGCTGAAGCGCTCGGTCTTCCCGGAAGACATTGCCGAGGCGATCTACTTCTTCGCCTCCGACATGTCGGCCAAGTCGACCGGCAACATCGTCAACGTCGACGCCGGCAACGCGCAGAGCTTTACGCGGTAAACTATCGACGGCGGCGCTGCCCCTCACCCTTACCCTCTCCCCGTGAAGAACGGGGAGAGGGGGCGCCAGCGCTGGAGCTTCTTCCTTCTCCCCGTCACTATACGGGGAGAAGGTGCCGGCAGGCGGATGAGGGGCAGCGCCGACCGAACGCATTTGGGAGGAAATTGCAGTGTCCGAACAGATCATTTCCGCCGACCTCGTCGTCAGGCACAACGTCGCGCGAAAAGCCGACCTCGAGCGCGACTATGCCTCGCTTGGCGAGCGCCTCGACCGGCGCGGCATCGCCATCGATGCCATCCGCGACAAGGTCGAAGAATTCGGCGTGGCGATCCCGTCCTGGGGCGTCGGCACCGGCGGCACGCGCTTTGCCCGCTTTCCCGGCGCCGGCGAGCCGCGCGACATTTTCGACAAGATCGAGGACTGCGCCGTCATCAGCCAATTGACGCAGGCGACGCCGACCGTCTCGCTGCATATCCCGTGGGACAAGGCCGATCCGACCCGGCTGAAGCAGGCGGCGTCCCGCTTCGGCCTCGGCTTCGACGCCATGAACTCCAACACCTTCTCCGACGCCAGGGATCAGAAGCTCTCCTACAAATTCGGCTCGCTCTCGCATACCGATGCCGGCACGCGCCGGCAGGCTGTCGAGCACAATCTCGAATGCATCGAGATCGGCAAGACGCTCGGCTCGAAGGCGCTGACGGTGTGGATCGGCGACGGCTCGAACTTCCCCGGCCAGGTCAATTTCGCAAAGGCCTTCGAGCGCTATCTCGATGCGATGCGCGAAATCTATGCCGGCCTGCCGGCCGACTGGCGGCTGTTCACCGAGCACAAGATGTACGAGCCAGCCTTCTATTCGACCGTCGTGCAGGACTGGGGCACCAACTACATCATCGCCAAGGAGCTTGGCGACAAGGCCTACTGCCTGGTCGACCTCGGCCATCACGCGCCCAACGTCAACATCGAGATGATCGTGTCGCGGCTGATCCAGTTCGGCAAGCTCGGCGGCTTCCATTTCAACGATTCCAAATATGGCGACGACGACCTAGATGCCGGCTCGATCGATCCCTACCGGCTGTTCCTGGTCTTCAACGAGCTGGTCGATGCCGAGCTTTCGGGCGCGAAAGGATTCAATCCCGCGCATATGCTCGACCAGAGCCACAACGTCACCGATCCGATCGAGAGCCTGATGCTGTCGGCGGTCGAGGTGCAGCGCGCCTATGCGCAGGCGCTGCTGGTGGATCGCAAGGCACTGGAAGGGTTTCAGGAAGAGAACGACGCGCTGATGGCGACGCAGACACTGAAGGCGGCTTACCGCACCGATGTCGAGCCGATCCTTGCCATGGCGCGGCTCGGGACCGGCGGCGCCATCCATCCTGTCGCCGCCTATCGCGAGGCCGGCTACCGGGCGAAAGTGGCGGCGGAACGGCCGGCGGTCGCCAGTGGCGGCGGCGGGGTTGTTTGAAGGCGAAATCCCGGATCACCTCGGACAAATCTTCGATAATTGTAGGCGTTGGCGCTGCCCCTCATCCGCCTGCCGGCACCTTCTCCCCGTATAGTGACGGGGAGAAGGGGGCTGGCCGCAAAGATGGCGCCTTTCTAAGCGACGCTGGTGATTGGCGAAATCGGCGATGAGTGCGCCCCTCTCCCCGTCACTATACGGGGAGAGGATGCCGGCAGGCAGGTGAGGGGCGGCGCCTGCCTTGAAAATAGAAACTGGGCAGAGCGTGTCTGCCTTATTCAATTGTTATTGGACTAACGCGCTCCGAGGGGCTTTCCTAAGCGTCCCCACCCCGGAGAGTCCCCGCCATGCATCTCACCCGCCGGACGCTGATCGCCGTCAGCCTTTCGCTCACCTTTGCCTTCACGCCATCGGTCGCCGTCTTCGCCGCTTCGCCCGCTCCGGCCAAGGGCGAGCATGGCATGGTGGTGACCGCCCAGCATCTCGCTACCGAAGTCGGTGTCGAGGTGTTGAAGAAGGGTGGCAACGCGGTCGATGCCGCTGTCGCGGTCGGCTATGCGCTGGCCGTCGTTTATCCGAATGCGGGCAATATCGGCGGCGGCGGTTTCATGACCATTCGCCTGAAGGACGGCCGCTCGACCTTCATCGATTTTCGCGAACGCGCCCCGCTCGCCGCCACCAAGACCATGTATCTCGACAAGGACGGCAAGCCGATCAAGGGCGCCAGCCTGGACGGTTATCTCGCGGTCGGCGTGCCGGGCTCCGTGGCCGGCTTCGAGCTGGCGCGCCAAAAATACGGCACGCTCCCCCGGCAGGACCTGATGGCGCCGGCAATTGCCTATGCCAAGGACGGCTTCGTCCTCAACCAGGGCGACGCCGCTTCCTTCGCGAGCAAAGCCGACCGGCTGGCCAAGGATCCGGCCGCGGCAGCAATCTTCCTCAAGCCCGACGGCAAGCCTTACGCCGCCGGCGAGCGGCTCCCGCAGCCGGACCTCGCCGCGTCGCTTTCGGCGATTTCCGAGAAGGGACCAGACGCCTTCTACAAGGGCGCAATTGCCGACGCGATCGTCAAGGCAAGCGGTGCCAAGGGCGGCATCCTCGCCAAGGGTGATTTCGAGCAATATGCGGTGCGCGAGCTGAAGCCCGTGACCTGCTCCTATCGCGGCTACGAGATCATCTCCTCGCCGCCGCCGAGCTCGGGCGGCGTCATCATCTGCGAAATCCTCAATGTGCTCGAAGGTTATCCGCTGTCCTATCTCGGCGCCGGATCGGCCGAGACGGTCCATGTCATGGTCGAGGCCATGCGCCGCGCCTATGTCGACCGCAATTCCGCGCTGGGCGATCCGGATTTCGTCGACAATCCGGTCTCGAAGCTGCTCGACAAGGGCTACGCCAAGGACATCCGCGACAAGATCGATCCGTTCCGCGCCGGCGTCTCGAAGGACCTGATGCCCAAAGGGTTCGGCGAGTCGAAGGAGACCACCCACTACTCGATCATCGACAAGGACGGCAATGCGGTGGCGGTAACCTATACGCTGAACGGCTCCTTCGGTGCCGGCGTGGTCGCCGACGGCACCGGCATCCTGCTCAACAACGAGATGGACGATTTCACCCAGAAGCCCGGCGTGCCCAACCTCTACGGGCTCGTCCAGGGCGAAGCCAACGCCATCCAGCCGAAAAAGACGCCGCTGTCCTCGATGAGCCCGACCGTGGTCACCAAGGACGGCAAGCCGTTCATGGTCATCGGCAGCCCCGGCGGCTCGCGCATCATCACCATCACGCTGGAAGCGATCGTCAACGTCATCGATCACGGCATGAACATCCAGGAGGCGATCGACGCGCCGCGCATCCACCATCAATGGCTGCCCGACACCGTCTATGTCGAGCCGTTTGGGCTCTCGCCCGATACCGAAAGGATGCTTGCCGGCATGGGCTACCATCTCGATCTTGCCGACCAGACCTGGGGCCAGGCGGCCGGCATCCTGGTCGGCGGCAAGAGCCTGGCCGAGATCGAGAAGGGCGGCGGCGCGCGCTACAATGGCGCCGTCGACAGCCGCGCCGCTGCCGGCGAGGCGTTGGGTTATTGATTGATCAGGCGACCAACGTGATGGTCGAGGCGATCAGCAGCACGGCGGCGATGCCGACGAACAGCGCATAGATGCGCGGCCGGTCGAGCAGCAGCGCATTGCCCGAAATCCAGGCGGAGGTGGCGCCGCCGAGTGCGAACAGGAAGCCGTTGCGGTGGCCGAAGGCCATCGACGCGGCCATCAGGCCGCCGATGATCAGCGCGCCGAATACGATGATGACGGCGACCGCGTATTTCTCGAAATCATTGCCCGCGCCCATCGCCGGCCCCATCGCATTGAGATTGGGCAGGTCATCCGGATCGTAGGGGTTGGCCGAGCCGTATTCGTCTTGACCGAGGGATTCGCGCATCATTCGTTCTCCGCAGGGCGGCAACAAACCATCAACGCTTGCCGAGCGCAACCGCCAACGCCATTGCGGCTATGCGTTCGCCCCCGGCTGGTGCCGACGTGCCACGGTTTCCCGGCGAGCCTCAACGGCCGAGGGTGCGCGGCGGTTCCACGCGCTTGATCTATCTGGAAAAATCGCCGCGCACGATGCCGTGCCGCTGCAGCTTGTCGTAGAAGGTCTTGCGCGGGATGCCGAGCGCCTCGATCGTGCGCCGGACGTCGCCGTCGTTGCGACCAAGTGTCTCGCGGATGATCTCGGCCTCATAGCGCTCCAGCCGCTCCGGCAACGGCAGGGAGGCATCCGAATCGATCGGCTGAGGCGAAGGGCTCCCATCGACCTCCTCGAGTCCCAGCACGAAGCGCTCGGCAAAATGCGCGAGCTCGCGCACATTGCCCGGCCAGTCATGCTCTCTCAGATGGCGCTGCACAACGGCCGGCGCCGCGGGCACGGGGCGGTGGAAGCGGGTGGCGGCGCGCTCGGCGAAATAGCCGAACAACAATGGCACGTCGTCCCGGCGTTCGCGCAGCGGCGGGATCGAGAGCGTCACCACATTGAGCCGGTAGTAGAGGTCCTCGCGGAAGACGCCGCGCTGGCTCGCGTCGCCGAGATCGACCTTGGCGGCGGCGACGACGCGCAGGTCGACCGGCCGTATCTCGTTGGTGCCGAGCGGCGTCACTTCCCGCATTTCCAACACGCGCAGCATCTGCACCTGCGTCGAGGGCGGCATGCTTTCGATTTCGTCGAGGAACAAAGTGCCGCCGCTGGAATGCTCGATGCGCCCGACGCGCTTCTTCTGCGCACCGGTGAAGGCGCCGGCTTCATGGCCGAACAATTCGCTTTCGATCACGGTCTCCGGCAGCGTGCCGCAATTGAGCGCGACGAAATTGCCCTTGGCGCGGCGGCTCCAGCGGTGCAGCAGGTTCGCCACCACCTCCTTGCCGGAGCCGGTTTCGCCGGTCACCAGCACATCGACATCGGTGTCGGCGATCTGCCGCAGCGTCCGGCGCAGCCGCTCCATCGCCGGTGTCTGGCCGATCAGCGGCAGGCCTTCCTGCGCCTGCTCGGCCGCCTCGCGCAAGGCGCGGTTCTCCATCACCAGGCGGCGTTTTTCCGCCGCGCGCCACACACTTTGCGCCAACCGGTCGGCTGCGAAGGGCTTGGTGATGAAATCATAGGCGCCGTCCTTGATCGCCTTGACTGCCATGGCGATGTCGCCGTGCCCGGTGACCAGGATGACGGGGATATCCGGGTCGAGGTCGACCACGCGGTCGAAGAGCTGCAGGCCATCCATTTCGGGCATGCGGATGTCCGATACCACGACGCCGGCAAAGCTCGCGTCGAGGTCGGCGAGTGCTTCTGTTGCCGAGGCAAAGGCTGAGACAGCAAAGCCGGCGAGCTCCAGCGTCTGCTTTGTCGCCCTGAGGAGGTCGCTGTCGTCATCGATCAGGATGACCGGATTGCCGTTCGTCATATCGGGTCAGCCTTGGAGAGATGGATGGTGAAGCGGGTGCCCTGATCGCTGCTCGCCACCTCGATGCGCCCGCCATAGTCGGCGACGATGTCCTTAGAGATGACGAGGCCGAGCCCGAGCCCCCTTTCCTTCGACGTGTTGAACGGCGTGAACAGCGATTTCAGGATGGTCTGCGGAATGCCCGGCCCGTTGTCGGATACGATCAGCGCAACGTCGTCGGACGTTTCTGAGGCGGACACTTCGACCCGTGCGTCGTCGCGACCCTCCAGTGCTTCCAGCGCGTTCTGGAACAGGTTGATCAGCACCTGCTCGAGCCGCAGCCGGTTGCCCAGCACCTTGAGCGTTGGCGGCGGCAGCGCGATCGCCAGCGCCTCCAGCCGGCCGGCAAAGCGGCTCCTGAGCAGCACGACCGCACCCTCGATGACGCTGCGCAACTCGACCGGCTCCGCCGCCGTGCGGCCCTTGCGGGCGAAGGCCTTCAGCTCGTCGGTGATCGAACCGATGCGCTCCGTCAACGCGGCAATGGCGCCGAGGTTCTCCTCGGCCGACGCGGTCTGCTTGCGATCGAGGAAGACGCGCGCATTGTCGGCATAGGCGCGGATGGTGGCGACCGGCTGGTTGATCTCATGCGCGACGCCGGCGGCAACCTGGCCGAGGGTCGCGAGACGGTTGGCCTGTACCAGATCCTGCTGCATGACCTGGAGTCTCGCTTCGGTGCTGCGGTGATCGGCGATTTCGGCCTGCAGCCGGTCGCGCGCCAGGCTGAGGTCCTGGGTGCGCTCGACGACTCGGCGTTCGAGCTCCGCTCGCGCCGCCTGCTCGGCGGCAATCCGCATCTGGGCGGACTGGCGGCGCCACAACAAATAGGCGGCTAAAGCGAGGAGCGGAACGAGGACGCCGAGAGCCAGGAGCCGCATTTCGCGCTGCGCCGAAGCAATCGGCGTCTCTGCCGGGACCAGATAGTCGAGCCGCCAGGGTGTCGAAGGCACGGCCGTGGACAGCCGCAGATATTCCGCGTCGCTGCCGCCAGGGGTGATTGCATGGACCAGCGCGACATCGCCGCTGAGCGCCTGTGGCTTCGTGATCGGCAAGGGCACCAGCGGCGCGTCGCCGAACTGCTGGCTGGCGCGGATGTCAGCCATCGCCGCGGCGGCCAGCGGCGCCGTCGTCATGAAACGCCAGGAAGGCACGCTGGTGATCAGCACCACGCCATGCTCGTCGGAGACATAGGCCGGACGGCTCGCCTCGTGCCAGTCAGCCTCGAGCTGGTCGAACTCCATCTTGACGACGACGACGCCGAGCGCAGCGGAAGCGCC
This sequence comes from Mesorhizobium sp. M1E.F.Ca.ET.041.01.1.1, assembly GCF_003997355.1. Taxonomy (NCBI): domain Bacteria; kingdom Pseudomonadati; phylum Pseudomonadota; class Alphaproteobacteria; order Hyphomicrobiales; family Phyllobacteriaceae; genus Mesorhizobium; species Mesorhizobium sp. M1E.F.Ca.ET.041.01.1.1. Next base: position 20,439 of record NZ_RZSL01000018.1, read on the forward strand.
GTCGACACGGCGCGAAATGTAGAGGCCGGGACGCTTGCTGGTATTGCCGAGCGCGAAATACTCGGCGGTGCCGGACTGCATGGCGCCGGAGAAATAGGCGCGAAAACCGTAGTCGTTGCCGACGAAACTCACCGGCTCGCGCCAGTTGCTGGAAGCGATCGCCAGCCCGTCAGTGCCGGTGACATAGAGGACGGAGGCCTTGGTGCCGGAGACCAGCCCTTCGAGCTTGCGATTGAGCACGTCGATCGAGGCGGGGCTGCGCTCGGTCAGCGCGTCATGCACCTGCTGGTCCTCGGACAGGAGCAGCGGCAGCGCGCGCGGATTCTCCAGCACGGCGCGCAGCAGCGCGACCTTCAGATTGGCATCGGTACGCCCTTGCGCGGCGAGCGCCTCGATCTCGGTCGTGCGCCCATAGAGGCCGGCGCCGTAGAGTGCTGCGAGCACGATGAGGAGCGCCACCGCCGCAAACAGCAGCCAGGCACGCCGCGCCCGCCCGGCGAGCAGTTCGGGCGTCAAGGAGAGGGCAGCGGCGGGGCGTTGCAGCATGCCGCATTTGTGCATGATTTCGCACAAAGCACAATTCGACCTATGCGGATCGCCGCACGGTATTCTTGGGAGTCGAGGATCGCCGGTTCGAAAAAACCAACAGAATCAATGAGAGACGCTTCGAGGCGGAAACTGGCACGCCCATTGCAAATGCATCCACAGCAGCCGCGAGGCTGTGGAGGTCAACTGCCCCAGGGAGGTCGAGCTTTCTCGATCGGGGCTGAACGGAGGATACGATGCAGACCGCAGTCGCTGCCGCGGAACCGCGCGGCAAGGTTCCCTTTTACCGGCATCTCTATGTGCAGGTTCTGGTGGCAATCGCCGCCGGCATCCTGCTCGGCCATTTCTATCCCGATTTCGGCGCTTCGCTGAAACCGCTTGGCGATGCCTTCATCAAGCTGGTCAAGATGGTCATCGCGCCGGTGATCTTCCTCACCGTCGCGACCGGCATCGCCGGTGTCTCCGACCTGCACAAGGTCGGCCGCGTCGCCGGCAAGGCCATGGCCTATTTCCTCGTCTTCTCGACGCTGGCGCTTATCATCGGCCTGGTCGTGTCGAACGTCATCCAGCCCGGCGCCGGCATGCACATCAATCCGGCGACGCTTGATGCCTCGAAGGTCTCGACCTTCACCGAAAAGGCGCATGACACGACCATCGTCGGCTTCCTGATGAACATCATCCCCGACACCATCACCGGCGCCTTCGCGCAGGGTGATATCCTGCAGGTGTTGTTCTTCTCGGTGCTGTTCGGCGTGGCGCTGGCGCTCGTCGGCGAGCGCGGCCGTCCGGTCGTCGATTTCCTGCAGGCGCTGACCGCACCGATCTTCCGCCTCGTCGCCATTCTGATGAAGGCAGCCCCCATCGGCGCTTTCGGCGCCATGGCCTTCACCGTCGGCAAATACGGCATCGGCACCATCGCCAACCTGGCCTTCCTGATCGGCACCTTCTATCTGACGTCGCTGCTTTTCGTGCTGGTCGTGCTGGGCGCGGTCGCATGGTACAACGGCTTCTCCATCCTGGCGCTGATCCGCTATATCAAGGAAGAGCTGCTGCTGGTCCTCGGCACCTCGTCGTCGGAGGCCGCACTTCCCGGCCTGATGGCCAAGATGGAACGCGCCGGCTGCAAGCGCTCGGTGGTCGGCCTGGTCATCCCGACCGGCTATTCCTTCAACCTCGACGGCACCAACATCTACATGACGCTTGCAGCGCTTTTCATCGCCCAGGCGACCGACACGCCGCTCACTCTCGGCGACCAGATCCTCTTGTTGCTCGTCGCCATGCTGAGCTCGAAGGGCGCCGCCGGCATCACCGGTGCCGGCTTCATCACGCTAGCCGCCACGCTCTCGGTCGTGCCTTCGGTACCGGTCGCCGGCATGGCGCTGATCCTCGGCGTCGACCGCTTCATGTCGGAATGCCGCGCGCTCACCAACTTCGTCGGCAATGCGGTTGCGACCATCGTCGTGGCGCGCTGGGAAGGCGAACTCGACCAGAAGCAGTTCGCCGCCGCCATGGCCGGCCAGTTGCCGGAAGAGGCCGACCTGGCGCTGTCGGGCGGCCTGCAGCCGGCCTGACCCGTCAGCATCCTCCCGAGCCTGAACAGGCCGCGGCTCCGCCGCGGCCTGTTCTTTTCGCCAGCCGCCGCATAGGCTGCGCTCAATCGAACTGAAGGCCCGTGCATGAGCAGCATGTTTCCCGAAATCTACCTTGTCCGCCATGGGGAAACGGAATGGAGCGCCTCGGGCAAGCACACCGGCCGCACCGACATTCCGCTGACCGCGAAGGGCGAAGAGGCGGCGCACGGCATTGCCGATCGTCTCCAGGGCCTGACTTTCCAGGCGGTCTGGTCGAGCCCGTCGCAGCGCGCCTTCGATACCTGCCGGCTTGCCGGTTTCGGCGAACGCGCGGTGAAGAAGGCCAACCTGCAGGAATGGGATTATGGTGCCTATGAAGGCATGACGACGAAGGAGATTCTTGGCCGGCGCCCAGGCTGGCAATTGTTTCGCGACGGCTGTCCGGGCGGCGAGACAGCGAAGGACGTCGGAACCAGGGCCGATGCGATCATTGCCGGGCTGCGCGCCATTGCCGGCAATGTGCTGATCTTCTCGAGCGCGCATTTCCTGCGCGTATTTGCAGCGCGCTGGGTCGGCCTGCCGCCGGAAGGTGGAGCGGATTTCGTGCTCGACACCGCGAGCCTCAGCATTCTCGGCTATGAGCATGATCCGACCGAGCCGGTGATCCGCAGGTGGAACCAGAAGTAGCGATCGCGGGCTCCCCCTCATCCGGCCGCTTCGCGGCCACCTTCTCCCCGGTGGGGAGAAGAGGTTGACTCGGCGCCAATCCGGGTGAGGGGGATGCTAGGCACGACTCCTCTCGCCCGACAGCATCGCCAACTCCTCGGTCGTCAGATGCCGCGCCTTGCCTTTCGCGAGATCGCCGAGCTGCAGGGCGCCGATCGCCACCCGCACCAGCCTGAGCACCTCGATGTCGAAAGCGCCGAGCAGGCGGCGGATCTGGCGGTTGCGGCCTTCATCGAGGACGATCTCCAGCCAGGCGGTGCGCCCGCCGCTGCGCAGCAATTCGATCGCGCTCGCCGTCAGCAGTTCGCCGTCCGCGACAGCACCTTCGCGAAACCGCCTGAGCATCGCCTCGTCAGGGGCGGAAGCGATCTGGACATGATAGGTCTTGGCGACATGCGAGGCCGGATCGAGCAGCCCGTTCGCCCAGCGCGTGTCGTTGGTCATCAAGAGCAGGCCTTCGCTTGCCTTGTCGAGGCGGCCGACCGGCGAGACGAAGGGCAGCTCCAGATCGGCAAGGCAGTCATAGACCGTGCCTCGGCCTTCGGGATCGTCGCGCGTGGTGACCAGCCCGCGCGGCTTGTTGAGCATCAGATAGACCTTGCGCTCGGCGGCGACGCGCTCGCCATCGACGGTGATGCGGTCGCGATCGGGATCGATGCGTAATGATGGGTCGCGCGCCACCTTGCCCGCGACCTGCACGCGCCCCTCGGCGATCAGCTGCTCAGCCTGCTTGCGCGAGCAAAACCCAAGCTTCGACAGCGCCCGGTCGAGGCTGACCTTCCCGGCAACGGCTCGCCGGGGCATCTCGCGTGGTTGTCGCATAGGCTTGCGTGTCATCGGCCGACAGATGCCACGCAGGGCAATGGGACCGCAACCCGCCCGCGGTCCATCCATCGTCAAGACACGGGCGCGCACCCGAGGTGGAAGACCAGCCTTGCGCGAGCAGGCAGCGCGGCCTGACCCGCTGTCATGGTTCCGGCGGCGCGCTCAACCGCCGGTAAGCGACACCGTCGAAGGTAGCCGTCACGAAGCTCTTGACCGACATCCTGCGCTTGCGCCCGTCGCTGCAGGCATAGATCGGCCAGCCGGCCTCGCTGCATTCGTTCGCCGCGCAGATGCGGGCAAGGCAGTTGCCGATGGTCAGCCGGAAGCCGCCCTTGCCGGCGAAGCCTTGCAGCAGGCTGCCGTCCGCCGAACGCCATGTCCGCTGACGGAATTCCGGCCGCAGGGCCGAAGGCTCGAGAGGGGTGGCGAGGTTGGCCGTGCCCGTGCGCGCCATGAGCTGAAGACGGTAGCGCGCCATTCCGGTCGCATAGGCGGTCACAAGGTCGGACTCACCCAAATAGGCGGCCGCCAGATCGGAGTTGTCGAGCAGATGGGGCAATCGCTCGCCTGCTTCTGTCGACCTCACTAAGGCAACAAGGGCGGCAAAGGCCAAGCAAGCGCGCAACATCTCGATTTCCAGCAGCCACATTTCCGGCGTGCCAGCGCCCCCGGCTGCCTCCCATACCATCTCGCCAATTGGTGCGCCGTGCAAGCCGCTGCAAGAGATGACCGGAACGTCTCAGCCGTTGGGAGAGGGCGGCAGCTCGAACAGGATGGCGCCGTTCTCCCGCCCTCGCTCGACATAGCCGATGATCCGGAACCATCTCGCGACGTCGGGTCCATGGAGCCAGCTGCGCGAGTGTATAGGAAGATTGCCGGCAAGTGCCTGGATATGGCGGATGTGGCGCTTGCAGAAGCGAACCGTTGCCGCGCTGAAGAAGTCCTCCTGTGCGGCAAACAGCGTGTCGGCCGCGTCGCCGTGCTCGTGCCAGGCAATGATGGCCACGGTCTTGTCGCCCTGGACCAGCGCATGAGCCCGGCCTTCCTTCAGGTTCATCATCAGATTGTCGTAGGCGGTCTTGCTGTCCTTGCCGGCCGCCAGATACTCGTCCGACATCCGCTTGGACAGATCACGGAAAACACTCTCGAGGTCTCCGACCGTCGCCGCTCGTGCTCTCATTTTTCCTCCTGAAAGCCCTACGGGCAGTTTGCCCTAAGGATAGGCATTCACCAAGCAAAGCAAATCCGCGATCGGCCGGATACGAGCAAATGCATTTCACCAGGCCGAGATCGCCGGTGCCGCCGCACCCGATGCGCCGGTATTGACGGTCGGAGGCGTCTCCAACTGATCCGCTACGGCTTGCCAGCGATCGGCGAAATGGCCGCGGCCGGGGCATCGAGTCCGATATCGAGGATCGGGGCACTATGCGTGATCCAGCCGACCGAGATCAGGTCGACGCCGGTCGCGGCGATCGCAGGCGCCGTCTGCGCGGTCACCCGGCCGGATGCCTCGGTGATCGCGCGCCCGCCGACCATCGCCACCGCCTGGGTCAACTGCTCCAGGGACATGTTGTCCAGCAGCACTGCATCGACGCCGGCCGCGAGCGCTATGTCGAGTTGCTCAAGCGTATCGACTTCCACCTCGATCCGCACCATGTGGCCGACGCCGGCACGCGCCCGCTCGATGGCCGTGCGGATATCGCCAGCAATCGCGATGTGATTGTCCTTGATGAGCACGGCGTCGTCGAGGCCGAAGCGGTGATTGCCGCCGCCACCGGCGCGCACGGCGTATTTCTCCAGCGCACGCAGGCCAGGAGTGGTCTTTCGCGTGCACACGATCTTGGCCTTGTGGCCTCGCACGGCGTCGACTACCGCCGCTGTCTGCGTGGCAATACCGCTCAGATGGCAAAGGAAGTTGAGTGCCGTTCGCTCGGCCGTGAGCAGCGCGCGCGCAGGTCCGCGCACTGCTGCGATGACATCGCCGGCGGCGATAGCCGAGCCGTCCGGGTGGATCACGGTGACTTCCGTCCGAGGATCGATCAGCTCGAAGGCGAGGGCGGCGGCATCGAGACCCGCAATCACGCCCGGCTGTCTCGTGGCGAGCACCATCGTCGCGGTCGCATCCGCCGGAACGATCGCGTCGGTGGTGAGATCGCCGGCGCGGCCCAGATCCTCGAGCAGGGCCGCGCGCACCAGCGGCTCGACCATCACGCGCGGCAAAGGCGTCAGCGTCATGGTCAAGCCCTCCTGCCGAACAGCGCTGCGGTGTCGGATTCCGTGTCGGAAAGGATCGCCGCCGCTTCGAGCGTCTCGTCGAGCGCCAACCGCAGCGATTGCGGCTGCGCATCGCGCCGGGGGAAATCGGTCCGGAAGTGTGAGCCCCGGCTTTCCTCGCGACGGAGAGCGGCAACCGTGATCATCAACGCGATCAGCGCGGGATCGGACGCGGCATCATCATCGGCGACGACTGGCACGAGCGTCCTTGCCGCGTCGCGTAGCGTCTGGCCGTCGCGCTCGATGCCGAGCGCGCGCGAAGCGATCGGGCGGATGCGCGAGGCATCCGGTCGCGGCGGCACGATCGCGGGCTTCAGCCGTCTATGCGCGCCTGGCGACGCGGCAGCGACGCTTGCCGCGATCCAGGCGGCCGATGTCACGGCCTCGATGAGCGAGTTGCTGGCGAGACGGTTGGCGCCGTGCAGCCCGGTGCGGGCGACTTCGCCGCAGGCCCATAGGCCGCGAAGCGAGCTCCGGCCTTCGGTGTCCACCGCCACGCCGCCCATGTGATAGTGGGCCGCGGGACGCACGGGGATCGGCTCCACGGCGGGATCGATGCCGGCTTGGCAGCAAAGCGATGCGATCGCCGGGAAGCGCTCGGCGAATTTCGGTCCGAGACACTGCCGCGCGTCGAGGAACACGCGATGCCCGGCCTCGAACTGGCGCCACACGGCTCGCGCCACCACGTCCCGCGGCGCGAGTTCTCCCCCTGGTGTATCGGCGAGGAAGCGCCAGCCGCGCTCGTCGACGAGAACCGCGCCCTCGCCGCGCGCCGCTTCGCTGACC
>NZ_RZSL01000190.1:0-10110 GCF_003997355.1 Mesorhizobium sp. M1E.F.Ca.ET.041.01.1.1
GTCCAGCGCCTGCTCGGTCAGTTGCCAGAAATCGGCGTAGGCGCCCATCAGCGTCCTCACCCAGGAATATTCCAGCTGCTTGGCGCGCCAGATTTCGGAGAGAAGCTGGCCGTCCGGCCCGATCTCGCCGGCATGGCGGCGCACGGCCGCATGCACGTCGAACAACGTGCCATAGGCGTCGAAGACATAGGCCGCATGGTGCATAAGCAGAGTTTTGCGGCGTGCCGCGGCGTCGCGCAAGCGCTGATTGCGCGCAAGTGCCTCTGGCCTCAACGATTTCTCCCGATGTCGGTTGACGTGGGCCGCCAAAGCATCGTCCTATGGCTGCTCGAAAATCATCGATATGGACGGCAAACGATGACACTGGCGGCGGCGGCGCAGTCCGCGACATGGACCTATGTGGACGGCGACTGGTACGAGGGCAACGTCGCCATTCTCGGACCGCGCAGTCACGCCATGTGGCTGGGCACCAGCGTCTTTGACGGCGCCCGCTGGTTCGAAGGCGTGGCGCCCGATCTCGACCGTCACGCCGCGCGCGTCAACGCCTCGGCGATCGCGCTCGGCCTGAAGCCATCCATGTCCGCCGATGAAATCGTCGGGCTGGCCTGGGACGGCCTGAAGAAATTCGACGGCAGGAGCGCCGTCTATATCAGGCCGATGTACTGGGCCGAGCATGGCGGCTATATGGGCGTGCCGGCCGATCCGGCCTCGACCCGCTTCTGTCTCTGCCTCTATGAATCGCCGATGATCCCGCCTTCCGGCTTTTCGATAGGCGTCTCGCCGTTCCGGCGGCCGACCATCGAGACCATGCCGACCAACGCCAAGGCCGGCTGCCTCTATCCCAACAACGGTCGCGCCATCCTCGAGGCCAAGAATCGCGGCTTCGACAATGCGCTGGTGCTCGACATGCTGGGCAACGTCGCCGAGACCGGCACCTCCAACATCTTCCTGGTCAAGGACGGCCATGTGATGACGCCGGCTGCGAACGGCACGTTCCTGTCCGGCATCACCCGCTCGCGCACGATCAACCTGCTCGGCGACTACGGCTTCAGGACCACCGAAAAGACGCTCACAATCCGCGATTTCCTCGAAGCGGACGAGATATTCTCGACCGGCAATCATTCGAAGGTGGTGCCGATCACCCGCATCGAGGACCACGATCTCCAGCCCGGACCGGTGGCCAAGAAGGCGCGCGAGCTCTATTGGGATTGGGCGCATTCGACTCCCGCCGCCTGAGCGGATAAAAAGGCGACCGGCGCTTCATTCCGGAGTTGCCCCAATCCATTCCAGACCTATCTTAGTCCGGTAGTTGCACCGGACTTTTTCCTGAGGGAGTACCATCCATGGCTTTTGAGTTGCCCGCTTTGCCTTACGACTATGAGGCGTTGCAGCCTTACATGTCGAAGGAGACGCTGGAGTATCACCACGACAAGCACCACAAGGCCTATGTCGACAACGGCAACAAGCTGGCCGCCGAGGCTGGAATGGGCGACCTGTCGGTTGAAGAGGTCGTGAAGCAGTCCTTCGGCAAGAATGCCGGGCTCTTCAACAACGCCGCCCAGCACTACAACCACATCCACTTCTGGAAATGGATGAAGAAGGGCGGCGGCGGCAACAAGCTGCCGGGCGCGCTGCAGAAGGCCGTCGACAGCGATCTCGGCGGCTACGACAAGTTCAAGGCGGATTTCGTCGCCGCCGGCACTACCCAGTTCGGCTCCGGCTGGGCATGGCTCACGGTCAAGGACGGCAAGCTCGCGATCTCGAAGACACCCAATGGCGAGAACCCGCTGGTCCATGGCGCTTCGCCGATCCTCGGCGTCGACGTGTGGGAACACTCCTATTACATCGACTACCGCAACGCGCGGCCGAAATACCTCGAAGCCTTCGTCGATAGCCTCATCAACTGGGATTATGTCCTGGAGCTTTATGAGAAGGCTAAAGGCTGACCAATCCGACGAAAAGCCCCGGCATGCCGGGGCTTTTCTTTATCTGCCAACACAGGAGATTGATCACGATCGGGAAATCGTCACGGCACTGGGGGAATATTCCCATCGCTAGGTCCGTTAGCGTTCAGAGCAATTCCAGGAAAAGCGTGGAACGGTTTTCCGTCTGGAATTGCGCCAACAAGGAGATAGAGCATTTCACCGTGAAACGGTGAAATGCCGTAGTCGCTTACTCTCTTCACCGCTGGAGCCAATTGAATGAGAAAGCTTGTCCTCGCCATCTCTATGCTCGCTTTTGCCGGTTCGGTCGCCTTTGCCGATCCGATCCAGGATCGCCAGGCCCTGATGAAGGAGCGCGGCAAGCTCGCCGGCCAGTTGTCGAAGGTGGTCAAGGGCGAGGAGGATTTCGATGCCTCCGCTGTGCTGACGACGCTGAAGGCGTTGCAGGCCAATGCCGAGAAGTTCGATGCCGAGAAGCTGTTTCCGGCCGGCAGCGATCAAGGCGACACCACGGCCGCGCCGAAGATCTGGGAAGACATGTCCGGCTTCAAGGCAGCCGAGGACAAGTTGCTGACCAACGTCAAGGAAGCGGTCGCCTCGCCGCCGGGCGATGTCGATGGTTTGAAGGCGCAGCTCAACACGATTGGCGGCGACTGCGGCGCCTGCCACCAGAGCTACAGGATCAAGAAGGGCTGACCGCCTGATATGGCCTGGCTGAAGAAGCTCGTCGGTGCCGTCATCGTGCTGGGCGGCGCCGGTGCGGTTGCCGGTTGGGTCCTGGCTGCGCCGGTTCGGCTCGATGACGCGACCGTCGCACAGCTCGGCTCCGGCGACGCCGCCAGGGGCCAGCGCATCTTCAATGCCGGCGGCTGCACGTCCTGCCATGCCAAACCGGGGTCCAAGGTTGATGCCCGCCTGGAGCTTGCCGGCGGGCTGGAGCTGAAGACGCCGTTCGGCACTTTCGTGCCGCCCAATATCTCGCAGGATGCCAAGGACGGCATCGGCGCCTGGAGCGAGCAAGATTTCGCCAATGCCATGCTGAGGGGCGTTTCGCCGTCCGGCGAGAACTTCTATCCGGCCTTTCCCTATGCCTCTTACGCACGCATGAAGCCGGCCGACATCGCCGACCTCTATGCCTTCATGAAGACGCTGCCGGCAGTCGCCGGCAAGGCGCCTGACCACAAGCTCGCTTTCCCCTTCAATATCCGTCGCGGCATTGGTCTCTGGAAGCGGCTCTATCTCAGCCCCGAGCCGGTGATCGCCTTGCCCGACGGCACGCCGGACAAGGTGTTGGCGGGCCGCTATCTGGTCGAGGGACCCGGCCATTGCGGCGAATGTCACTCGCCGCGCGACTTCGCCGGCGGCGTCAAGAAGGCCGAGTGGCTGGCGGGAGCCGTGGCCGCCGAGGGCTCGGGCGTCGTGCCCAACATCACCCCCGACGGGAACAGCATCAAAAGCTGGTCGGAAGCCGACATCGCCAATTATCTCGAAACCGGCTTCACGCCCGATTTCGATTCCGTCGGCGGCGCCATGGTCGACGTGCAGCGCAACATGGCCCAGTTGACGGCCGACGACCGCGCCGCGATCGCGGCCTATCTCAAGGCCGTCCCGCCGCACCCCAACGGCTACCCGGCGCGCAAGCCGTCAAAATGATCTCAGGCTACGCGTGGCGGTCGCCGAGGAAGTCGAAGCCGTTTTCGAAAAAGTGGTTGTAGTCGCAGGTCAGCTCCTCGCCGGGCGCGATGTCGCGCAATGCGTAGGTCTCCTCGGGCGAGGACACGTCGCAGTTCGGCTCGTCGGCGTGGTTCATGTAGCGGGCGTCATCCGCCTCGAAGACGATGTAGTTGGGGTCGCGCCGGTCGGGATAGGAATAGCGGTCGAGATAGGATTTCACCGGGCCGGATTCGTTCTCATAGGTGTCGACGGGAATGCATCGGTCGAATCTTGGATCGAGCTTCCAGATCAACGTGCCTTTTGGAATGCGGTGTTTGGCGAAGACGCCGATGCCCTGGATGGGCGATTTGTCGAGATAGACGTCGACGAGCAGCATGACGACCCTTGCGAATGTATGGCGGGCGCGACCCGAAAGGGCCGCGGCCAAAAAACGACGGCGAATTGCGTAGCGCGTGGCCGTCGCAATTGCGAGTAAAAATCAGACCTTGCCGGTCACTTTCAGGGCATAGGCGTAGATATACGCGATCTCCTCCAGGCGCGAGAACCGGCCCGACGCGCCGGCATGGCCGGATTCCATGTTGATCTTGAACAGCACCGGATTGTCGCCCGCCTTGCGGTCGCGCAGCCGCGCCACCCATTTGGCCGGCTCCCAATAGGTGACGCGCGGGTCGGTGAGCCCGGCCAGCGCCAGGATCGGCGGATAGTCGAGCGCCGCGACGTTGTCGTAGGGCGAGTAGGCCGCGATCGTGCCGTAGTCGTCGGCCGACGCGATCGGATTGCCCCATTCCGGCCATTCGGGCGGCGTCAGCGGCAGGCTGGCGTCGAGCATGGTGGTGAGCACGTCGACGAAGGGCACCTCGGCGACGATGCCGCCGAAGCTTTCCGGCGCCATGTTGGCGATGGCACCCATCAGCATGCCGCCGGCCGAACCGCCTTGGGCGACGATGCGGTCATGCCTTGTGTAACGCTCGGCCACCAGATGGCGCGCGCAGGCGATGAAATCGGTGAAGGTGTTCATCTTGTGCCGACGTTTGCCGTCCTCGTACCAGCCATAGCCCTTGTCCTTGCCGCCACGCACATGGGCGATGGCGTAGACGAAGCCGCGATCGACCAGCGACAGGCAGTTGGTGTTGAAGGCGGCCGGAACGGCGATGCCATAGGAGCCATAGCCGTAAAGCAGGCAGGGCGCCGATCCGTCGAGCGGCGTCTGGCGATGGTGGATCAGCGAGATCGGCACCAGTTCGCCGTCAGCGGCAGGCGCCATCAGCCGGCGCGTGACATAATGCTCCGGATCATGCCCTGAAGGCACTTCCTGCGTCTTCAACAGAACGCGCTCTCGGCTGCGCATGTTGTAGTCGAACACCTGCGCCGGCGTCGTCATCGACGAATAGGTGAAGCGCATCACCTCGGTGTCGTACTCGTAGGAGCCGGAGAGGCCGAGCGAGAAGGCCTCCTCGCCGAAGGAAATGAAATGCTCCTCGCCGGTCAGGCGGTCGCGCACGACGATGCGCGGCAGGCCGTCCTTGCGCTCCAGTCTGACCATATGATGCTTGAAGCCCAGCACCGACAGGATCAGCCGTCCAGGCTCATGCGGCACCAGTTCCGTCCAATTGGCGCGTGCCGGATCTTCGACCGGCGCGGTCATGATCTTGAAGTCCTTGGCGCCGTCGGCATTGGTGAGTATGAAGAAGATGTCGCCGCCTTCTTCCAGATCGTATTGCAGCCCGGTCTCGCGCGCCGCCACCAGCTTGGGTTCGGCGAAGGGCTGGTCGGCGCGCAAAAGCCGGTATTCGGAGGTTTCATGGTCGTTGATGCCGATCATGATCCAGTCGTTGGAGCGTGTGCCGCCGACATCCATGAAGAAGCCGGGATCGGTCTCCTCATAGATCAGCCGGTCGTTTTCCGGGCTGTCGCCGAGCGCGTGGAAGAACACCTTGGACGGGCGATGATTGTCGTCGAGGCGAGTATAGAAGAAGCCGCCGTCGCCGGCGTTCCACACCCCGCCGCCACCCGTATCCGGGACCTGATCGGCCAGTTCCTTGCCGCTGGCGATGTCGCGCACGCGCAGCGAGAAGAATTCCGAGCCCTTGTCATCGAAGGCCCAGAGCAGCTTCCTGTGGTCGGCCGAATGGTCGACGCCGCCGAGGCGGAAATAGGGCTTGCCTTCCGCTTCCTTATCGCCGTCAAGCAGGATCTCTTCCACGCCGCCGTCGCGCGGCGTGCGGAAGTAGCGCGGATGCTCGCCGCCCTGTCGGAAGGACGAGCCATAGGCATAGGGGCCGTCCTTCATCGGCACTGTCGAATCGTCTTCCTTGATGCGCCCCTTCATCTCGGCGAAAAGCTTGGCTCGCAGTTCCGCCGTGTCGGCCATCAACGTCGCCTGGTAGACATTCTCGGCCTCGAGATGGGAGCGGATCGCACCGTCGAGGAGCGATGGGTCCCTGAACATCGCCTGCCAGTTGTCGGCCCGCATCCAGGCATAGTCGTCGGTGCGGGTAATGCCGTGATGCGTGTCGAAGACGGTGCGTTTCTCGGGCCGCGGCGGGTTGGCGGTCGGGAAAGCGGAAGATCTGGTCATTACGTCTCGCTGTGGAATTTGCCTGAAGTTTGCTTGAATGGCGAATGAACACGCCACTCAGCAGCGGTTCAAGGGGCGGGCTTCAAGATCGCCTGCATAAGGTAAGTTGAAGGGGGAAAAGATGAAGTCCTATGCTCGCACTGCAATGGCTTTCGTCATCGCTTCGGTAGTCCTGGCCCTTTCCAGCCAGTCTCATGCAACCGCGTTCGCCGCCTGGCAAGTGGCGGGCGTGCCGTTCGGCGACACGCTCAACGCCCGCAAATTTCCGTCAAACACATCGCAAAAGCAGGCGGCCTATCCCAATGGCACCGTCCTGCAGATGACCGGCCGCTGCACGGGCGGGATAGATCTGCTCGACATTGCCGGCCAACCGCACTGGAAGCAGCGCCAGGCGATCCACTATCGCTGGTGCGAGGTCTGGCATGATCCGGCGCAGAACGGTCATTTCGTCACCGGCTGGGTCTACGGCAAGTATATCACGCCCTATTGAGAGGTTCCGTCTACCCGCTCCGCGCGAGCAAGAGTGTCCTTGCAGCCTCTGGCACGTGTGACTTTTCGATGCTTGCCGCTGGGGGCAGACAAGCATTAGTCAAGCATTAAGGACTATGACTGCCGCCGGCCGAGGTGTAAAGCGAACTTGACGCGGCGTCAGGCTGCGCTGGTCCGGCCAGAAGAATCTCGCTAAGTTACACGGCGCACGAATTTTTGAAGCTGAAACGGCAATATTTGATGAATATCGCCGAATATATTTTAATAGGCGAATTGACTTACTTGCAGCACAGCGTCATTAAGATGATGCGACGCGAATCGCAGGGGCTTACCTGCATGAAATTCGCGCGATGCCCGATCTCAAGAAGGGCACAGTCTAGAAACAAACTCTCGTTGGGGCCTGAGCACAATGGATATCGTCGAAACACCTTCAAGCAATAGTGACGCGCTGATCGAGCTGACCGCCGATGTCGTCGCGGCCTATGTCAGCAACAACCCGGTGCCGGTCGGCGAACTGCCGAACCTGATCGCCGACGTTCACGCCGCGCTCGGACGCGTCGGCGGCACGACGGAGCAGCCGTCGGCCGAGAAGCAGAAGCCGGCCGTCAACCCGAAGCGCTCCGTGCATGACGACTACATCGTCTGCCTCGAAGACGGCAAGAAGTTCAAGTCGCTGAAGCGCCACCTGATGACCCACTACAACCTCACTCCGGAAGAATACCGCGAGAAGTGGGGCCTCGATGCCAACTATCCGATGGTCGCTCCCAACTACGCCGCGGCCCGTTCGCAGTTGGCCAAGAAGATGGGCCTCGGCCGCAAGCGCAAGGGCCGCTGACAGCGCTGCCAGCATCTGCAAGTTCGACGGCGTCCCTCGGGGCGCCGTTTGCTTTTTGCGGGAACAGATATTCGAAGCGGATCAGTTGGCTATGGGAAGCTGAACCGCTCTGGAGCCGCGGTCAGGCGGTCTGCCTCAGCGCTGCATCCGCATCGCGCTTGATGCGCTTGACCATCGAGCGCAGGCCGTTGGCGCGCTGCGGCGACAAGTGCTCGTCGAGGCCGAGCTCCTTCAGCGTCACTTCCGCGTCGGTGCTCTGGATCTGGCTGGCCGGCCGCCCCGAGAACAGCGCCAGCATGATGGCGACAAGGCCGCGCACGATGTGGGCGTCCGAATCCCCCTGGAAGCTGATCACCGGATCGACGCCCGGTCCCTGCTCGGTCGTCAGCCAAACCTGGCTGACGCAGCCCGGCACCTTGTTGGCCGCTGTGCGTTTGGCCTCGGGAAACGGCGGTAGTCCCTCGCCGAGCTCGATCACATAGCGGTAGCGGTCCTCCCACTCGTCGAGCAGGGAGAAGTCGTCGCGGATCGTTTCGATCGAGGTCGCCATGGCCCGCATATAGTGACTCGGCGCCCCCGCGTCACGGAAAAAGGCGTCACGGAAAAGAAAGACGCCGCGGGCGTCGAGAGGTCGGACGGGCCCGCGGCGTTAGAGCAATTCCAGGAAAAGTGTGAACGGTTTTCCGTCCGGAATTGCGCCAAAACTAAAAAAGCCGGGCGAACGGCTGAAAAGGAATCTCAGTTCTTCATCACCGGGATGTTGACCTTGGCGGGCAGCACGATGCCCTCGGCGACGCTGCCGGTGGTCTCGGCGGACGTTTCCGCCACTTTCGTCTCGGGCGCGGCCGACTTTTCCGACTGCTGGTCGTCAAGCATGGCTGCGGCGATCTTGGCGGTTTCCTGGGCGCGGATGGTAATGGTGTGCATGGCCGATTTGCCGGTCTCGCAGACGTCCGGCTTGCGCTCGCAGATGCCGGCAATGTCGCCGACCGCCTCGCGCGCCGCAAACAGCGCCTGGATCGGCCCGACCGCCTCGCGGCCATCCTCGTCCGGGCCGACGCCGAGCGGCAGCGCCAGGAGCACCAGCGAGAACCAGAAAGCCATCCTGATCAGAAAGCCCATTTCAATGCCTCTCGTCCGTGACCGGGTCATGCATCCCATTGGCATGACCTCTTTTATGGGCGGGATAGTGGCACAGGCGCGCAAAGGACGGCTTGCGCCGAAGCCGCGAATTTTCCTCAAATTTTAGGCAAATTCGAAAGGATTGGTTTTCGAGATTGATTTCATTCAAGTCTCATCGATTGCATTAACTTTACGATAACCATCTATGTTGCTGTTTTAAAAGAAGAATTTTAGATAGAAGAGTTTGTCGGCTCAGGTTTTT
This sequence comes from Mesorhizobium sp. M1E.F.Ca.ET.041.01.1.1, assembly GCF_003997355.1. Lineage (NCBI taxonomy): Bacteria > Pseudomonadati > Pseudomonadota > Alphaproteobacteria > Hyphomicrobiales > Phyllobacteriaceae > Mesorhizobium > Mesorhizobium sp. M1E.F.Ca.ET.041.01.1.1. The sequence continues at coordinate 8,904 of NZ_RZSL01000190.1, forward strand.
GGGAGTCCCGCCGCGCCTGTTCGAGGCTAACGCACCATTTACCATGGCGGCAGATCGATGAGCTTTGCGGTGCCGGCGTCCCAATATTTGCCGTGTGGGCAGGGTGCCCGCCGCGTCTGCCTTATCCATTCCTTAAACGCTGGATGCGAGTTTCAAGCCAATCAAGGGCCACCTGCAAAGCAGGGGCAATTTCACGACCGGGTACGAGTGCGTTGAGTTCGATTGCGGCCAGATACGTTCAATTGCCCGGCGCGGTTGCCGCCGGCTGCGAACGCATGGTTCATCCGACCGTCGCGGGCGAGGCTGAGCGCTTGTGTCAGCGCCGCTTCATCGGCGTCATGCTTACGGCTCCCTTCCTGGTGGCGGGCGCGGCGGTGACGCTGGTCACATCCAGCCTCAGCGCGGCTGTCACGATAGCCGCCATCTTCGGCGTTTTCGGTCTGTGCTGGTTCGCGGCGCTTCTGGTTGCTGCCACCGGCCACATGGCGTTCGCGGGCCGCGCCGCAATTGCGGTGGGTGGCTTCGCCCTTGCTGGCGCCGTCGCCGCGGCAGGTGGATTGGCCTCTCCAGTCGCCCTGCTTGCCGCCGCCTTGCCGGTCGAGGCCTGGTGGGTCACCGGATCACGGCGCGCGGCGCTCTCGGGCGCGCTGGCGGCCCTTGCCGCCATTTTACTGCAGCCTTTCGCGAACCAGTTGCTGCCGCTCGGCGCGGCCGGTATCGCCACCTGGCATTGGCTGCTGCCGCTCGCCTGGGCGCTTACTCTGTTGCCTCGCGGGGCGGCCTTCGCCAATCCGGCCAATACGCGCCAGGCAGAGCCTGCGACCGACCGTCTCGAGGACGTCATCGACGCCGTCGTGCTGCGTGTCGGCCGTCAGGGCGAAGTGCTCGACGCATCAGTCAAGGCGCGTTCCATTCTGAAGCTGGCACCGGAGCTTCTGTTCGGCACCGGCCTGTTCGACCGTGTCCATCTCTCCGACCGCGTCGCCTATCTCACCGCGCTCGCGGACATGCGCGAGGGCGCGCCGAAACGCCGGCTCGACCTGCGCATCCGGCTGCCGCGCGACGGCAGCGGTTCGACCGACAATTTCCGCCCGTTCCGCCTGGAATGGATGCGCGGCGAGCTCGAACCGGACGTCTTCACTCTCGTGCTGCGCGAGAATGACGACGTCGCGGCGCTCCGCGAGGAGCTTGCCGCGGCCAGGGAGAC
>NZ_RZSL01000191.1:0-10076 GCF_003997355.1 Mesorhizobium sp. M1E.F.Ca.ET.041.01.1.1
ACCCACAGCCAGTCGGTCACGATCATATCGATCGCGCCGGCCAGTATCGCGACATTGGTCGCATCCTCGCCGGCGAAATAGATAACCTCCAGATCGATGCCGTTGGCCGCGTCGAACTTGTGTTGCTTCAGCGTATCGAGCTCCCAGCTCACCGTGCCGAACTTCAGCACGCCAATGCGAACCTTGGGCGCGGCGGAGGCGGCAATGGGATGTGATCCAAGTATCGCGGCCGTTCCGAGAGCTGCCAAACGGAGCGTTTTCCGGCGCGAAATCATGATGTTTCCTCCCGGGACTGCAACAAACCAGGGGCGCCGGTCAGATCGCCCGGTCCTTCGTCGGGAAGGCGCATTTCCAGCGCCTGACCTTGAAGGGCGGGTGTTCCTGCGACCATCTCGCGATTTCGCTGGGCGCCAGGATCATGCATTGGAACAGCGAGCCGCGGCTCTCGAAATAGAGATGCTCGTTTCGGCAATTGCCGGGATTGGCACTCAGGCAAACCGTCAATACGAGGTCGACCATATTCATTCAGCACCTCTTGCGCGCAAAGACGCCCGCTCTGGCGAAATCCTGCCCGCCCCATTGCCTGGGAAAATATCAGCCTGGACAAACTCAGCCTGACCGGGTTCCCGAGGTGCCCATGGAAATCCGGAATGACCCTGAAGCTACGCGTTCGCCCTAAGGCCGTCAACAAAGGCGAAAGGACAGTTGCTGTGGACCTTCGTATGGTTGACTTCGTCAAAGCAATGGCATGCAAATCATCAGGGGCGTCTTGACGATCAATGAGGAAATGCCATGCGCACTATCGCATTTTTCGCCGTCGCATCCTTTGCGGCTTTTACGAACCAATCCCATGCGCAGGATGCCGCGGCGGGTGAGAAGGTCTTCATGAAATGCAAGGTCTGCCACGTCGCGGACAAGGACCAGAACAAAGTCGGTCCGTCGTTGAACGGCGTCATCGGCCGGACGGCCGGCACGCATCCGGGGTTCAGCTATTCCCAAGCCATGGTGGCCGCCGGCAAGTCCGGCACCAAATGGGACGAACCCACACTGACGACCTATCTCCATGATCCAAAGGCCATGGTGAAAGGCACGAAGATGGCGTTTGCCGGCCTCAAGGACGACAAGGACGTGGCCAACGTCATCGCCTATCTCAAGCAATTTTCGAAATAATGGCAATTCTCGAAACAACGGCTTCGCCGGCCGTTCGATTTACGATCGGCCGGTGACTGCCTCCTTAAAGCGCGTCGCGATCTTTCAGATTCGCTCCCTGCGCTTTAAACTATTGATTTTACGCATGTCTTTGTCTCGAAACCGGGTCCCACTTTCGGGAGACATGCTTTAATCGACGCTGCGGATCAAGCAGCGGCGCGTAGCCTCTGCATCGCGGAAGGCAGATCGAGCAGGCTGTCGCAGACAAGGTCTGCGCCAAGCTCTTGGACGGGGATCTGGGTGTAGCCGCCGCGCAGCAGAACGACGGGCATGCCGGCAGCGCGCGCGGCGCCGACGTCGCTGCTGCTGTCTCCGACCATCAGCGCGTCGGTGGGTTCGACCCCGAGCTGATCGAGCGCCAGCAGCAGAGCGTCGGGTGCCGGTTTCAGGTGTGTCACCGCGTCTCCTCCGACGATCGCGCCGAGATATTCCGTCAAGTGGAAATGCAGCAGGATTTCGCGGGTCGCCAATTGCGGCTTGTTGGTGGCGACGCCCATGGCTGTGCCGTTCAGGTGGAAGTGCGTGAGAATCTCCCTGACGCCAGGCATCAGCTTCGTCAAGCCGGTCAGATGTCTGCGGTAGATTGGCGCCATGGCGCGGTTGGCCTCTTCGAGCGCGCTGGCGAGAAGTGGGGCTCCGGATGCCGCGAAAGCCCGTTCGACCAACTTTTTCACGCCGCCACCGATCATGGCCTTGACCTGATCCACGCTGAGCGGCGGCAGGTCGCTGCCGGCCAGCAGTTCGTTGACGGCCGCCGCAATATCGGGCGCCGAATCGATCAGCGTGCCGTCAAGATCGAACAGGATCGCCCTCGGAGACCGAAACGGCCTGCTTGCGCCGACATTCATGCGGCCTCCTTCCATTTGATCGAGCAGCCGATCGAAGCGATCTGGTCAAGCGGTCCGTCGCCGGTTCGGGCAACCTGCTTCATCGCCTCGAACAGATCGCGCCTCAGCCCGGGCGGTCCGGCGTCCCGTCGCGATGCGTCGAGCCGGCCGCGATATTGCAGCGTCAGCTCGCTGTTGAGGCCGAAGAAATCCGGGGTGCATACGGCTCCATAGGCGCGCGCCACTGCCTGGTCCTCGTCGTGGAGGTAGGGGAAGCTGAAGCCGTTCGCCCCGGCGAAGAGCTTCATGTTGTCGAAGGAATCCTCCGGATAGGCCTCCGCGTCATTGGAGTTGATCGCGACAAAGCCGATGCCTTCGACCTTGAGATCGTCAGCGTCACGCACGATGCGCGAAATCACCGCCTTCACATAGGGGCAGTGATTGCAGATGAAGGCAACGACCAGACCGTTGGGACCGGCCTGGCCGAAGATCGAGTGCGACTTGCCGTCGACGCCGGGCAAAACGGCATCGACGGCTTGCCAGCCGAAATCGCAAACGGGTGGGATTGCCGCCATGTCACCCTCCGACGAAACAGTTCACGCGGCTTTTCGCATCGCTCCGTCGGCCGCCTGTCTGATCGCATCGATATTGGCGCGATAGGCAGCCTCCGTGCCGCCCTTGAAGATGGCCGAGCCGGCGACGAGCACATTGGCGCCGGCCGCGGTAACCAGAGGAGCTGTCTCGGGCGTGACGCCGCCGTCGATCTCGATGTCGATCGGACGTCGGCCGACGAGTGCCTTGACCCGCCTGACCTTGTCGATGACCGCCGGAATGAAGGCCTGGCCGCCGAAACCCGGATTGACCGTCATCAAAAGCACCAGATCGAGCCGGTCGAGAACATATTCGATGACGCTCTCCGGCGTCGACGGATTGAGCGACACTCCGGCTTTCTTGCCGAGGCTCCTGATCGCTTGGAGCGAACGGTCGAGATGTGGCCCGGCCTCGGCATGCACCGTAATGATGTCGCAACCGGCATCGGCGAAAGCAGCGAGATAGGGATCGGCCGGCGCGATCATCAGATGACAATCGAAGACCTTGTCCGTTCGATCGCGGATTGTCTTGATCACCGGCGGGCCGAAGGTGATGTTGGGCACGAAATGCCCGTCCATCACGTCGAGGTGGATCCAGTCGGCGCCTGCCCGCACGACCGTTTCGACCTCGTCGCCGAGCCGCGAGAAATCGGACGACAGAACGGAAGGGGCGATGATGGTCTTTCCGGTCATTTGCTTTCTCCTTCCCCGGGATTTAGCGAAAATACCCGGCTGGCGGTGATGTCCTCGGCCGAGATCGTCGACAGCGCCTTTGCGTCGAGCGGTCCGTTGGCGCTCTCGAACAGGCGGTTGGCCTGCCTCAGCCGTGCCCGGTCGAGCGCATTGCGGATCGAGCGGGCGTTGGCGAAATGCGGCTGCCCGCGCCGACGTGCGATGTAGTCGACCATCGCCTGGGTTGCCGCATCATCGAACAGGTAGTTCTGCTGGTCGAGCATCTTTTCGGCGATCCTGAGCAGTTCCTCGTCCGTGTAATCCGGAAAGTCGATGTGATGGGCTATGCGTGAGCGGAATCCCGGATTGCTCTCGAAGAAGCGGTCCATGCGCTGTGCGTAGCCGGCGAGGATGACCACGAGATCGTCGCGCTGGTTCTCCATCACCTGCAGCAGGATCTCGATCGCCTCCTGGCCGTAATCGCGCTCGTTTTCCGGCCGGTAGAGATAGTAGGCCTCGTCGATGAACAGCACCCCGCCCATCGCCTTCTTCAGGATCTCCTTGGTCTTGGGCGCGGTGTGGCCGATATACTGGCCGACCAGGTCGTCGCGCGTCACCGAAACCAGATGACCCTTGCGGATGTAGCCCAGCCGATGCAGCAGGTCGGCCATTCGCAGCGCGACGGTGGTCTTGCCGGTGCCGGGATTGCCGGTGAAGCTCATATGCAGCGTCGGCGTCTCATGCGCAAGGCCCATGCGGCGGCGGGCCCGCTCGACCAGCAGGAGCGCGGCCGTCTCGCGGATGCGTCTTTTGACCGGGGCGAGCCCGATCAACTCTCGGTCGAGCTCGGCCAGGATGTCCTTGACGCCGGACGTTTCGAATTCCTCACGCAGATCGATCGCCGCCGGGACCGCGTTCTGAGGCGCTTCCGTTTCGGCCAAGGCTGGCGCCGACATGGCATTCTCCTCTTGTCGCGATGATCAGCCGTACCTCGTTCCAGCCGGCTTGTCGGCAGCGTAGGGTTTGGTGGTGTAGCGGATCATGCGGCCCGCGGCCTCCTGCCGCTCGAGCCGGTAGCCGGGTTCCTCGGCCGGACGGTTGACGATGAAGGAGAGCTTCACCGATTCCCAGCCATGCGAGGAATCGAAGGCGACAACGCGGATATAGGGGTCGCCATAGAGCTTACGGCATGCGTTCAGCTCCATCATCAGCGCCGCCGCGTCGGGATTGTCGAACATCGGGTGACCCCACATGTCCCAATAGACGTTGCGCGGGTGCGGGTCGTCGGTGAACTCGAGGCTGACGGCCCATTTGTTGTCTATGCAATATTGCACCTGTGCCCGGATCTGGTCGTCGGTCAGGTCGGGCAGGAAGGAAAAGGCCCCTTGGGTGATACGCATGACTGTTCTCCTTATTCGGCTGCCGTTGCCACCGGGACAAAGTCCGGCGTGTCGGTCGAGGCATAGTTGAAGGTCACATCCTTCCAGGTCTCGAGCGCCTGTTTCAGCGGCAGACAGTTCCTGGCCGCGTTCTCCAGGATCTGCGGCCCTTCCCGCACATAGTCGCGGCCCTCGTTGCGGGCGAGGATCATGCATTCGAGGGCAACGCGATTGGCCGTGGCGCCGGCGGCGATGCCCATCGGATGACCGATGGTGCCGCCGCCGAACTGGAGCACGACGTCCTCGCCGAGCAGGTCGATGAGCTGATGCATCTGGCCGGCATGGATGCCGCCCGATGCCACCGGCATCAGCTTGTTGAGCGAGGCCCAGTGCTGGTCGAAGAAGATGCCGTTCTCCAGCTTCATCGGGTTATAGTCCTCGCGGCAGATGTCGTAGTAACCCCTTGTCGTTGCCGGGTCGCCTTCCAGCTTGCCGACCACGGTGCCGGCATGGATGTGGTCGACGCCGGCAAGCCGCATCCATTTGGCGATGACGCGGAAGGAGACGCCGTGCGACTTCTGCCGCGTGTAGGTCGAATGGCCGGCGCGATGGAGGTGCAGGATCATGTCGTTCCTGCGCGCCCACTTCGCCATCGACTGGATCGCCGTGTAGCCGATCACGAGGTCGATCATGACGATGTTGGAGCCGAGTTCCTTGGCGAAGTCGGCCCGTTCGTACATGTCCTCCATGGTGGCCGCTGTGACGTTGAGATAGGTTCCCTTGATCTCGCCCGTCTCGGCCTGCGCCTTGTTGACGGCCTCCATGCAGTAGAGAAAACGCTCACGCCAATGCATGAAGGGCTGCGAGTTGATGTTCTCGTCGTCCTTGGTGAAATCGAGCCCGCCTTTCAGCGACTCGTAGACGACGCGGCCGTAATTGCGCCCGGAAAGGCCGAGCTTCGGCTTGACGGTGGCGCCGAGCAGCGGGCGGCCGAACTTGTCGAGGCGCTCGCGCTCGACGACGATGCCGGTCGCCGGACCCTGGAAGGTCTTCACATATGCGACGGGGAAACGCATGTCCTCCAGCCGCAATGCCTTCAACGGCTTGAAACCGAAGACGTTGCCGATGATCGATGCCGATAGATTGGCGATCGAACCCGGCTCGAACAGGTCGAGGTCGTAGGCGATATAGGCGAAATACTGTCCGGGCGCGTTCGGCACGGGGTCGACCCGATAAGCCTTGGCGCGGTATTTTTCAGATGCCGTCAACCGGTCGGTCCAGACCACTGTCCAGGTTGCGGTCGAGGATTCGCCGGCGACGGCTGCGGCAGCCTCTATCGGGTCGACACCGTCCTGGGGCGTGATCCTGAACACCGAGATTATGTCGGTATCCTTCGGCTCGTAGTCGGGCTCCCAATAGCCCATCTTCTTGTATTCCATGACACCGGATTTGTAGCGGTCCTTACCGGTCACGGTTTCGGATTTGTTGGGCATGAGGCTGGTCCTTTCCTTTTTGGCGGACCGCCGCTCAGGCGGCTTTGGCGGTTGCGATTTGCGGGTCGAGCTTTCCGGCGGCATAGCGTTTCGCCATCTCGTCCATGGCGATGACCTTGATCTTCGAAGCGTTGCCGGCGGTACCGAAGCGTTCGAAACGATCGCGGCAAAGGTCGCGCAAGGCGTCCATGGCGGGCTTCAGGAATTTGCGCGGATCGAATTCGCGCGGATCCTGCGTCGCGACGCGGCGGAACTGCCCGGCCATGGCCATGCGGCAATCGGTGTCGATGTTGACTTTGCGCACGCCGTGGCGGATGCCGCGCTCGATCTCCTCGACCGGAACGCCGAAGGTCTGGGGCATCTCGCCGCCGTGCTTGTTGATGATGTCCTGCAGTTCCTGCGGCACGGAGGACGAACCGTGCATGACCAGATGCGTGTTCGGCAGCTTCTCGTGGATCGCCTCGATCACCTGCATGGCCAGGATGTCGCCGTCCGGCTTGCGCGTGAACTTGTAGGCGCCGTGGGAGGTGCCGCAGGCGATCGCCAGCGCATCGACGCGGGTGGCGGTCACGAAGTCGACCGCCTGATCGGGATCGGTCAAGAGCTGGTCGTGCGATAGTGCGCCCTCTGCGCCGTGACCGTCCTCGGCCTCGCCCTGGCCGGTTTCCAGCGAGCCGAGCACGCCGAGCTCGCCTTCGACGGAAGCGCCGACCCAATGCGCCATGCGCGCGACGCGTTCGGTGATGGCGACGTTATAGTCGTATGTCGCCGGGGTCTTGGCGTCCGCCATCAACGATCCGTCCATCATCACCGAGGTGAAGCCGTGGCGGATCGCCGAAAGGCAGGTGGCTTCGTTGTTGCCGTGATCCTGATGGATGCACAGCGGAATGGCCGGATGGATCTCGGTCAGCGCCTCCATCATCCTGGCGAGCATGATGTCGTTGGCATAGGAGCGGGCGCCGCGCGAGGCCTGGATGATCACAGGCGCGTCGCAAGCGCTCGCCGCCTCCATGATGGCGAGGCCCTGTTCCATGTTGTTGATGTTGAATGCCGGCACGCCGTAGCCGTGCTCGGCGGCATGGTCGAGAAGCTGGCGAAGGGTGATGCGGGCCATTGTCGGTCCTCCTAGATGATGAGCTTCATCGCCGCTGCGGCGACGGCTTCGGGCGTGATGTCGAAATGCTTGTAGAGATCCGGAGCAGGGGCGCTTGCGCCGAAGCCGGTCATGCCGACAAAAGCGCCCGTCTCGCCGATCCAGCGGTCCCAGCCGAGCCGGGCGGCGGCTTCGACCGCGACGCGCGGCGCGGAGCCGAGGACGGACTTGCGGTAGTCCGCATCCTGTTCCTCGAACAGTTCCCAGCACGGCATCGAGACGACGGCGGGGGCGATGCCGTGCTCCCGTTCGAGCCGTTCGGCGGCGGCAACGGCGATCTCGACCTCGGAACCCGTGGCGATCAGCGTCACTGCACGGTGCGCGGACGGCTCGCGCAAGACGTAAGCGCCGCGGCTGGACCGGTTCTCGTCGCTGCGTGCCTGGCGCAGCATCGGCAGGTTTTGGCGCGAGAGCACCAGCACGCTCGGCCGCGTTTCGCTCTTCAGCGCCAGTTCCCAGCATTCCGCGGTTTCGATGATGTCGGCCGGACGGAAGACGTTGAGGTTCGGTGTCGCCCGCAGCATCGCCAGATGCTCGATCGGCTGGTGGGTCGGTCCGTCCTCGCCGAGGCCGATCGAATCGTGCGTCATCACATAGACGACGCGCTGGCTCATGAGCGCCGAGAGCCGCATCGCGCCGCGAGCATAGTCGGCGAAGCACAGGAACGTGCCGCCATAGGGTACGAACCCGCCATGCAGCGCGATGCCGTTCATGGCCGCGGCCATGCCGTGCTCGCGGATGCCGTAGTGAACGTAGCGGCCCCCATAGCCACCCGGCACGATGCGATCCATGCCTTTGGTGATCGTCAGGTTCGAATGCGTGAGATCGGCGGAGCCGCCAACCGTCAGCTCGGTTGCGCCGTTGATCGCGGCAAGCGCCATCTCGGAGGCCTTGCGCGTTGCGACCTTGGTCGCCTTCTCGACATGTTCCTCGCGGAAGGCGGCAAGAGCCTCGAATACCGCATCGGGCAATTTGCCGCCGATCGCACGCTCGAAGGCCTTGCGCCGCGGCGAGGCGGCAAGCCGCTGCTCCCAGGCGCGCCGCGCCGCTTGCCCGCGCTCGGCAATCTCGCGCCAGGCGGAAAGGATGTCGTCCGGCACCTCGAACGGTGCGTAGGCCCAGCCGATGTTTTCTCGCGTCGCGGCAATCTCCGCATCGCCCAGCGGCGCGCCATGCGTCTTTTCCGAACCGCCCAGATTGGGCGCGCCCTTGCCGATTACCGTGCGGCAGGCGATCAGCGATGGCCGATCCGACTGCCGTGCGGCCTCGATTGCCGCGGCGACGGCTTCCATGTCGTGGCCGTCCACCGACTGGACATGCCAGCCGGCGGCTTTGAACCGCGCCGGCTGATCCATCGACGTCGACAGCGAGGTCGGTCCGTCGATGGAGATGGCGTTGTCGTCCCACAGCACGATCAGCCGGGACAGCTTCAGGTGACCTGCGAGGTCGATCGCCTCGTGGCTGATGCCTTCCTGCAGGCAGCCGTCGCCGGCGATCGCGTAGGTGTAGTGGTCGACGAGATCCGCGCCGTGGCGGGCGGCAAGCATGCGTTCGGCCAGCGCCATGCCGACAGCGGTCGAAATGCCTTGTCCGAGCGGACCGGTCGTCGTCTCGATGCCAAGCGCGTGGCCGTGCTCCGGATGTCCGGCGGTACGGCTGCCCAGTTGACGGAACCGCTGCAACTCCTCGATCGGCATGTCCTCGTAGCCGAGCAGGTAATGCAGCGCATATTGCAGCATCGAGCCATGCCCGGCTGAAAGCACGAAGCGGTCGCGATCGGGCCAGTCCGGCGCTGTCGGGTCGATATTGATGAAGCGGCTGACCAGCACCGTCGCGACATCGGCCATGCCCATCGGCATGCCCGGATGTCCGGAGTTGGCCTTCTGCACGCTGTCCATCGCCAGCGCGCGGATGGCGTTCGCCATGTCGCGCTCGGAGGCAGAGGCGGCGACGGACTTCAATGCTGCCAGGCTGGTCATGGCGTCCTCCTCACGACACACGTTTCTTGCGTTCGATCAATTGCAGGATGAGCGGCGTCAGGATCAGCTGCATGGCAAGGTCGAGCTTGTTGCCCGGCACCACTATGGAATTCGGCCGCGACATGAAGGAGTCGTGGATCATTGAAAGCAGGTAGGGGAAATCGATGCCGCGAGGATTGGCGAAGCGGATGACCAGCATCGATTCGTCGGGGGTCGGAATCCAGCGCGCGATGAACGGGTTGGACGTGTCGACGATCGGCACGCGCTGGAAGTTGATCGCGGTCTGCGAGAATTGCGGGACGATGTAGCGGACATAGTCCGGCATGCGGCGCAGGATCACATCCATCACCGCCTCGGTGGAATAGCCGCGCGTGGCGCGGTCGCGATGGATCTTCTGGATCCATTCGAGATTTATGACCGGCACCACGCCGATCTTGAGATCCGCATGCCTGGCCAGGTCGATCTTGTCGGTGACGACGCAGCCATGCAGGCCTTCGTAGAAGAGTAGGTCGCTCGGGGCGAATTCGCGCCAATCGGTGAAATTCCCCGGCGGCGTGCCGTACAGCTTCTCCTCGTCCTCGTCATGGACGTAGGTGCGGGTCCTTCCGGTCCCTCGGCGGCCATATTCCTCGAAAACCCCCTCGAGGATCCCGAGCTCGTTGGCCTCGGCATGGAAGTGGGTGAAGTTCGGGTTGCCTGCCTTTTCCTGCTTGGCGACCTCCACCTTCATCGCCGCGCGGTCGTAGCGATGAAAGGCGTCGCCTTCGATGAAGG